>CAZXZQ010000291.1:0-3623 GCA_964645215.1 uncultured Rhizobiaceae bacterium
TGGTGGTTTGATGAAGAAAAAGCAAAAGCCATCGGCAAGGGGTAAGATGTTCCTTTCCGGCAAATAGGAAAAGCCACATATGGGCGCATATATCCTGCGACGACTGCTACTGATGATCCCAACCTTGTTGGGCATCATGACCATATGTTTTGTGGTGGTACAATTTGTGCCAGGCGGGCCAGTGGAACAAGTGATCGCCGAACTTACTGGCCAAGGCGGCAATGCAAGTGACCGAATATCCGGTGGCAGTGACGGTAATTTAGGAGATGGCGCGGAGCTTGATCTCGGCGGTGAGGGATCATCTTCCTATCGCGGTAGTCAGGGCCTTGACCCGGAATTTATTAAATCCTTGGAAGCTCAGTTTGGTCTCGATAAGCCTGTGCTTGAGCGCTATGGCTTGTTCTTATGGAATTATGCCCAGTTTGATTTTGGTGAGAGTTATTTTCGAAGCATCTCAGTCATAGATCTTATCATCGAAAAACTGCCCGTATCAATTTCACTTGGTATATGGATCACGCTTCTTTCTTATTTTATCTCGATACCGCTTGGCATAAAAAAAGCTGTTAAAGATGGTTCTTCATTTGACATCTGGACCAGTGGCGGCATCATCATTGCTTATGCCGTGCCGGGCTTCTTGTTTGCGATTTTCTTGCGCATCATGTTTGCGGGCGGCTCGTTTTTTGATTGGTTCCCGCTTAAAGGTCTCACATCAGACAATTTTGCAGACCTGTCTGTAATAGAGCAGATTATAGATTATTTCTGGCACTTGGCCTTGCCACTTGTTTCTCTCACATTAGCCGCCTTTGCGACCAATACGTTGCTCACCAAAAATTCCTTCATGGACGAGATTGGCAAGCAATATGTGCAAACAGCACGCGCCAAAGGGTTAACTGAGAATGCGGTTCTTTACGGCCACGTATTCCGCAACGCCATGCTCATCATTATTGCAGGATTTCCGGCAGCCTTTGTCACCTCGTTTTTCTCAGGATCGCTCTTGATTGAAACCATCTTCAACCTTGATGGACTTGGTCTCCTTGGTTTTGAAAGCGTGTTAGCACGCGACTATCCAGTGGTGCTTGCAACGCTCTTCATCTTCTCGCTTATCGGTATGATTATGAGTTTGATCTCGGATATTATCTATACCCTTATTGACCCGCGTATTGATTTTGAAGCGAGGCAAGTTTGATGACTGATCAGGTAGTTAAACGCCCTCGCTTGTCACAATTAAATCAGCGTAGGCTAGCAAACTTCAAAGCAGCAAAGCGTGGCTATTGGGCATTATGGATTTTCCTGGCACTGTTTATTCTGTCGCTCTTTGCAGAGTTGATCGCCAATGACAGGCCTATTGTGGCATCTGTAGATGGCAATTTGATTTTTCCAGTATTTCAAACCTATTCAGAAAATGATGTGGTTGAACCCGATGATGAACTAAACCTGCCGGTGGCCGATTTTCGCGACCCCTTTATTTCAGATTATATTAAAGAAAACGGTTGGGCGATTTGGCCCCCTCTTCGATACTCCTTTCAAACCGCAAATCTAGAAGTTCCAGAACCAGCGCCTTCAAAACCAAGCTGGTTATATTCAAAGGAAGAAAGATGTGCAGCTTATCCGTTAGGTGTTGATGATGAAAATTGCAGGTTGGGCAATTGGAATTGGTTTGGAACAGATGACCAAGCGCGAGATGTATTTGCGCGTGCTATTTATGGGTTTCGGATATCGGTTCTTTTCGGCTTAATCCTCACCTTTTTCTCAGCTGTGATTGGCGTCGCGTCTGGTGCCATTCAAGGTTATTTCGGCGGTTGGATTGATCTGATTGCCCAACGCTTTATTGAAATGTGGTCCTCACTCCCTGTCCTTTACATTTTGCTGATCATCGCTTCTATACTCGCGCCCGGTTTCTGGATATTGCTTGGCATCTTACTGCTCTTTTCATGGGTAGGATTTGTAGGTGTGGTTCGGGCAGAATTTTTACGCGCACGCAATTTTGAATATGTGAATGCGGCGCGTGCTCTTGGTGTCAGCAACCGAATCATTATGTACCGTCACTTGCTTCCAAACGCGATGGTCGCCACTTTAACTTTCATTCCTTTCATTCTGAACGGTTCAATTACGACCCTTACCTCCTTGGACTTTTTAGGTTTTGGTCTGCCACCTGGATCCGCTTCATTGGGTGAACTTTTAAAACAAGGCTCTAACAATCCGACCTCACCTTGGTTAGGCCTTACTGGTTTCTTCGTGATATCGCTCATGCTCTCATTGCTGATCTTCATTGGTGAAGCAGTCCGTGATGCCTTTGACCCACGTAAGACATTTAATTGATGGAGATGATGATATGAGCGCACCCATCCTTCAATTCGACAATTTATCCATCGCTTTTACGCAAGGTGACAAAACGCAAACCGTTGTTGATCAAATTTCTTTTGACATAAAGAAAGGTGAGACGGTTGCCCTTGTTGGAGAATCTGGTTCTGGAAAATCCATCTCTGCACTTTCTGTTTTGAAATTACTGCCGGGATCTGCAAGTTATCCAACAGGCAAGATCATTTTTAAAGGCGAGAACATGCTAGAAGCAGATGAAGATCATCTGCGTGAAGTTCGTGGCAATGACATCACGATGATCTTTCAGGAACCGATGACATCGCTTAATCCGCTTCATACAATTGAAAAGCAGATTGGTGAAATACTTACGCTGCATAAAGGCATGCGTGGTACGGCAGCGCGTGCCCGCGTGATTGAGCTTCTTACTCAAGTGGGTATTCGCGACCCGGAAAAACGGCTTAATGCCTATCCGCATCAAATGTCCGGAGGCCAAAGGCAGCGAGTCATGATTGCAATGGCACTTGCAAACGAGCCCGAGCTTTTAATAGCAGATGAACCAACGACTGCACTTGATGTAACCGTTCAGGCGCAAATTCTTGAACTCTTAAAAGAGCTTCAGGTTAAAAACGGTCTTTCCATGCTTTTCATTACGCATGATCTCGGCATTGTAAGACGCTTGTCCGACCGCTGTTGTGTGATGCAAAAAGGTCAGATTGTAGAACATGGTGAAACGGCTAAAATCTTTAAAAGCCCAAAGCATGATTATACAAAACATCTCCTCGCAGCGGAGCCGAAGGGTAATCCTCCAGCTGTGGATACAAAATCGCCTGTCGTTTTAGAAGCTTCAGACATGAAAGTTTGGTTTCCAATCAAAGAAGGCTTCCTTAGAAAAACCGTTGATCATGTGAAAGCGGTTGATGGAATTGACCTTAAATTGCGTGCTGGCCAAACACTGGGTGTTGTGGGGGAATCCGGTTCAGGCAAAACAACCCTTGGGATGGCCTTAACGCGGCTTATTTCCAGCGAAGGCAAAATTGCGTTTGTCGGCAAAGATATCAACGCATATTCATTCCGGGAAATGCGCCAGTATCGCAATCGTATGCAAGTTGTTTTTCAAGACCCATACGGCTCTCTTAGCCCTCGTATGTCAGTTGGTGAAATTGTTGCGGAAGGGCTTTCCATCCATAAACCTGAACTAACCAGTGATGAACGCGAAGCTTTAGTCATCAATGCTTTGGAAGAGACCGGTCTTGATGCAGAGACGCGCCATCGCTATCCGCATGAATTTTCCGGCGGCCAAAGAC
>CAZXZQ010000292.1:0-3601 GCA_964645215.1 uncultured Rhizobiaceae bacterium
CTTCACCGATATAAAGCATAGGCGCTTCATCGCGTTCGCCTTCACCAATAACCACTGTTCCGTCAATTGGAAGGTTATTTAACTCTGTACGCATTGCGTCAACGGCAACTTGGTCAGCGGCCTTTTCATCACCCTGCCCGCGCAGTTTTGCGGCGGCGACGGCAGCTGCTTCTGTTACACGTGCTAATTCTAAGGTTAAGATACGGTCCAAAACCGCTTTATTCGAGTTTGCCAAAGGATATTCCCCTATTTTTCAATTCGTATCATTTGTGGTTTGCCAGAAATAAAATCATCCTGACTTATAGATTCTAATGCAGTGCGCACTGCTAATTCTGTTGTTGCATGGGTAATCATTATAATCGTCTTATTGCTTGCCTCACCCTTGCCATGCTGAACAATGGACTCAAGCGAAATATCATGTTCAGCCATTGTGCCTGAAATCTTGGCAAAAACGCCTGCATGGTCTTTCACCGTTAATCGGATGAAATATCCGCCTTCATGGCTTCGCATTTTTGCCTTTTTATAAGGCGCAAGTTCATTGGCCGGTTTGCCAAGTGCTGGAACAGTTTGTGCACCTAAACCACATTTTGCTATATCTGCAATGTCGCCTGCAACGGCTGATGCGGTTGCATCACCACCAGCGCCCGGACCAGACATAACAAGATTGCCTACAATATCCGCATCGATTGCAACAGCATTGGTAACGCCAGAAATTTGCGCAATTTCACTATCAAGCGGTACCATGGTTGGGTGCACGCGCTGCTCAATGCCACTGTCTGTTCTCACCGCAACACCCAAAAGTTTGATGCGATAACCAAGGCTTGATGCTGCTTCAATGTCTTCATTTGTGATGCTTGAAATGCCTTCAACGTAAATATCATCCGCTGCAATTTCTGTGCCAAAAGCAAGGCTTGCAAGAATGGCAAGTTTGTGAGCCGTATCAAAACCCTCAACGTCAAAAGTTGGATCAGCTTCGGCATACCCAAGGCGCTGTGCATCGGCCAGGCAATCATCATATGAAATGCCCTCTTTTTCCATGCGTGTTAGCATATAATTACACGTACCGTTCATGATACCGAAAACACGCTCTACAGTATTCGCAGTTAAGGTTTCACGCATGGTTTTGATAATTGGAATGCCACCAGCAACAGCCGCTTCAAAATTCAACAATACGCCGCGAGCTTCCGCAAGTTTTGCCAGCTCTACGCCGTGTTTGGCGAGCATTGCTTTATTCGCAGTTACAACATGTTTGCCGTTTTCAAGCGCAATACGTGAAGCATCCAATGCCGCGCCATCTTCGCCACCAATCAGTTCAACAAACACATCAATGTCTGGAGAAGCAGCTAATTGCGTAGCATCATCAAACCATTGCATGTTGGAAATATCTATACCGCGATCTTTGTCTTTTGATCGCGCATTCACAGCTGTAACTTTCATATCGCGCCCGCAGCGTTCAGCAAGCATTGCAGCATGCTTATTCAATACATTAACGAGAGAGACGCCAACTGTTCCCAGTCCGGCAATTCCAAGCTTGAGCGGGGGATTATTCATTCAATTTCCGTAAATTCTAAAAGGTTAAACTCGACTCGCATTTTCGAGTTATATTGCCCTCTTTTGCAATTTTTGGTTAAAACTTGCAAGAAGAAGCATAGAATTATGCTTGTTTAATTCTGAATAGATTTAACAGCCTTTTCATAATGGCTTTGGCCTTTTGCCTGCAGTTCACGGATAGAACGCTGTTTTGCTTCAAGCTCGGCGTCAGATATGCCGCTGCTATTCTGCTCTGCCGTTTGATTAAGCTCCGCCAGTTTCGCTGCCTGCTCTTCTGCAGTTAGTGGTTGGTTTGGCCCATCCGCGGCTGAATAGGCATTGGTAAGCTCTGGCGTGGAGGTATTCTCTGCTTTGGCACGGATTTCCGCAATGGCTTGCGCGCGCTGAACAGGATCATAGCTTACATCTTCATTTGTCTGCGCAACATTTTGAACCAAGGGTTGAGGTGTCGCTTGCGTATTTTCTACGCTCAACGTGTCAGACACGCACGCAGACAAACTTACCGCTGCAATCAAGCAGGCAGTGTTTTTGCTAATAAATCTGTTAAATTGTGAGCACATATATGCCTATTTACCACTGTTTATCAAAACCTCAATGCATGAGTCGGGTTACCAATTCATGAAGAGTTATCATATTATATAGTGGTTGAATGTGTTGTAAGTTTGCATAAAACAAGCAAAACTCCAATTTCCTATTTATAAGCGAGTATTATTAATGTCTCTCACCGCCAACTGGAACTACCCTACTCCCATCCGCTTTGGCTGTGGACGCATATCTGAAATTGCAGATGCGTGTCAGGCGGCGGGCATATCCAAGCCATTGCTTGTCACCGACAAAGGTTTGGCTGAGATGGAGATTACACAGCGGACGCGAACACTCCTAAAAGATGCTGGATTGGGTGGAGATATGTTTGCTGATGTTGACCCAAACCCGACCGATAAGAATGCGGAAGCAGGCATCAGTATCTATCGCGATGGTGGTTATGACGGCGTGGTTGCATTTGGTGGCGGGTCAGGGCTCGACCTTGGAAAGGTGATCGCCTTCATGGCAGGCCAGACGCGGCCGATATGGGACTTTGAAGATATTGGCGATTGGTGGACCCGTGCTGACCCGGCCGGCATTCATCCGATTGTAGCTGTGCCAACCACAGCAGGCACAGGGTCTGAAGTAGGTCGAGCAAGCATCATCACCAATTCAGACACACATGAAAAGAAGATCATCTTCCACCCGAAAATGCTGCCCGCAATCGTGATCTGCGATCCTGAGCTAACCATTGGTATGCCGAAATTCATTACAGCCGGAACCGGACTTGATGCGTTTGCCCATTGTGTGGAGGCGTATTCTTCGCCGCATTATCACCCGATGTCACAGGGCATAGCACTTGAAGGCATGCGGCTTGTTAAGGAATACCTGCCTCGCGCTTACGCAGATGGAAATGACATTGAAGCCCGCACGCATATGATGAGCGCGGCAGCGATGGGTTCCACCGCCTTCCAAAAAGGCTTGGGCGCTATCCACGCAATCTCCCACCCCGTCGGCGCGATTTATCATGCGCATCATGGTACGACGAATGCGGTCTGCATGCCAGCTGTTTTGCAATTCAATAGAGATGCAATAGCGAAACGCTTCAACGCCGCAGCGGCCTATCTTGGCATCGCGGGCGGTTTTGATGGTTTCTGTACATACGTCGATGAACTCAATGCATCGATGCAAATACCCAAAACGCTAACGGAACTGGGTGTGCCTAATCCGGATATTGACCGCCTCGTCAAAGATGCACTGGCTGACCCAAGTGTAGGTGGAAATCCGATGGAAATGACTGAAGAGAATACGCGAGAGCTGATTGAGGGCTTGGTGTAGCTGCTGACAAAAGTTATCTTTTATGATAACTTTTGCATTGTGTGGAAGATTAGTTTTTACAATCAGAAAGTTGAGGAAGAGACGTTAAACCTTCCTGTAAGCATACTTGCGAATTTTCTGCACATTACAGAGCTAATTGAACAACTTGGACCTTAGCTTGGCAGGCCTCACGCAGCACCACTTGGCAAAC
>CAZXZQ010000293.1:0-3591 GCA_964645215.1 uncultured Rhizobiaceae bacterium
ATGTTAAAAACAGACTTAGATTCAGTTTAAGTACCATTTGAATCAACACTTGAGTCATCTGGCTATTATGCCGAATGGGTCCAGAATTCTGCAAAAAACAGCCAATTAGGTGCATGACGCTTTCAAGACAATTATTTCAGAACTTGTTTCGTAGAACCCACAAGGTTTTTTTCGTGGCATACCCCACATAATTTCATGAGGTTCAAAATGGCATCAATTGACGAACTTAAGGCACAACACAAAGCTTGTTTAACAGCAACAGCAGACGGCCCGCCTGTACGCACATCAAACCAATTTTTTGGCGTTGGTCCCATCACAGACATTACTATCGATGAAGCAGATAGCCGTCTTATGCGTTTTGAATTCGATCGCTGGTTAGAAAACACCTACCGCAAGCTGGATGATAAAGGCAATGACATTGGCCCATTCACATCTGCTGAAATCGGACGCTCAATGCACCGCGGATATCCAGCGGACGCCATCCTTCTAGACATGATGCGCGAGATCAATCGCTACTTCGCATTTCCTAAAACAAATAAAATGGCCGTTGGTCTGGGTGGCGGACACTCTGGTTTTACCGTTTGCGCTATGCACATGATGAATGCAAACGACGCCAGCCAGCATGTTTATGTTGATACCCCTGCCCCTGAAACAGAAGCAGCAAAAGCTGGCGGGTTCTTCCGCCAATCTTGGGGCGCTCAATTGGTTGAGATGCAACGTTTTGCAGCAAATGGAGATGAGAACCGCCTCCACTTTGCATCAGATGAAGGCACAATCCCTACTGCGGATGAATTAGATGCTATGGGCATTAAGCTTTTCATTGGCGTTGGCCACGAAACGACAGGCGCCACAACCTATACGTATGAAGACATTACCAACTTGCTTGCATGGATTGACCGTGATCCTGCAAATAACCATGCCGTAATTGATGCAACATCCATGCTAGGCGCTATGCCTTGGGAGCAAGACATTGTTGATGCTGTTACCTCAAAATGCTCGATGTTCATGCCATTCCAAAAAGCCGTAGGTGGCATTTCGGGTTATTTTTGCTGGTCCATGACACCAGAATGTTTTGATCTTGTGGAAGAAAACCAAAAAAATCCAGCTTGGGCAATTCCACGCCAGCTTAAAATGGCAGTGCCGATCGATGCAAGCAAACCACTCTCAAGTGAAAAATCTGCAAAACTTGGCCCAATATATGACCCAGCAGAAGATAAAATGCTTGGCGGTATTATCAATACATATTCTACCCTCGCCTTTGCGGAGACAACATTCGGACTTCTACGCACTGAGAAACTGGTTGGCTCTGTGAAAGACATGAATGCGCGTTCGGTTGCAAACCGAAAAGCTATTAATGAGTGGACCGCAAAGGATGACCTGCTTGATCTTGGCGTAAGCGAAGAAGAGCGCAGAGGTGCGGCGGTAACACTCATCAAAGTAAACGATCCTGATGTAACGGATGCAGACTTAAATGCGAAACTTATCGCGCGCTCAAAACAACTTCTTGGCTATGAAGGAATTACACACCCTAATGGCGACTATGAGCCTGGCCTTGATGTGGCACGTTATGTAAACACCTTCCCGGGCACACCTGGCGACTACCGGGCTTGGATTGGTGGCATGCGCCAAGTGGAAGACATCACTGCATTGCTAGAAAATCTTAAATACGCATATCTGCGTGCGAAGCTTGTTACAATTGAAGAAATGTTGGCAGAACAAGGGGTAACCTTTGAAGCAAGCGCTTCCACAGGTGGTGAGCGCATTCGCATGGACGACCCAAACAAAGCATATAAAGTGCTTGTTGCAGATTTAGTTGGTCTCAAGTTTGATGCAAATGGCAATCCTGATCATTCAGCCGTTAAAGCGCATGTTGAAGCGACAGGCGGTATATTCCACGATGGCCTTTGTGAGAAGGACGCTTCACTAGAAGCTGGCAAAATCCA
This sequence comes from uncultured Rhizobiaceae bacterium, assembly GCA_964645215.1. GTDB lineage: Bacteria > Pseudomonadota > Alphaproteobacteria > Rhizobiales > Rhizobiaceae > JAALLB01. Next base: position 1,944 of record CAZXZQ010000293.1, read on the forward strand.
TTATTTCTATCAGCCAGACCTTTCACGCGAAGACGAGCTTCTACCCATCACCAAAGATGGCCAATATGATGCAACCATCGTTGCAGCAACATTCTTGCCGGCAGAATCTAAATTCTGTGAAGGTGGCGTGCGCATAGGTGCCGGAACAGGCAATATGGGTTCAACCTCTTGGGGCGGCGGCAATGGGGATGGTGGCGAAGCACCTCTTATGAACACACCAAGTTTCAACAGCCGTGCGACGGCACAAATGGCAATGAAAGCACTGCTCAAGGTCATGCCTGATCTTGATGTAGAAACATTGCATGCGCGCACATGCGCAGGTGACTTCGATACGGGCAAAAACTTATGCGAATTCCCAACAGAAAAAATTGAAGGCAAAACGCTAGGCGTCATTGGCTTCGGCAATATTGGTCGCGAAGTCGCTTGTCTGGCAAAAGCTTTTGGCATGCATGTGAAAGTATATGCCCGCCCACATCATAAAGACTGGATTGAAGCAGAGGGTTTCACCTATGCAGCCTCTCCTACCGAAGCCGCGTCAGGTTCTGATGTGCTTTCACCCCATACAGGTCTTGGCCCATTTAACGCGGACACTGGCAAATTTGCCAATGATTCTGTGGTTGATGCAGATGTCCTAAACGCCATGAATGATGGTGCAATCATCATCAACTATGACCGTGGTGAAGTGGTGAACGCAGACGCACTTGATGCAGCACTTGCATCTGGCAAAATCCGCTACGCTGGCATTGATGCGGACCTCTTCAAAAATGCAGAGACAGGCGAACTATCAGGTCCAATGGTGCCATATCTTGCGCTACAAGAAAAACACGCTGGTAAGCTTGAATTACTACCTCATGCCGCAGCGGACACAGAGCATGTTTCCCGTGTTGAAGGTGCCAAACAGGCCGTTGACCAGATCACAGATTGCATTCGGTTTAAATCTGTTATGAACCTGAAGGGCAATCTTCCGGATGGATATTCAAATGCGGGTGCAGTAACCGTGAACGGTGTTGGCAAAGTAACGTATAATAAATTAGGCGCGGCAGTGGCGAAAGATGATACACTTAATGCTATCCGTGACGCAGCTGAAGCGCTTACTGCACACTGGGCCGCCATACATTCGACTACGGACACGAACCGCCGCACCGAGCTTCTTGAGCGTTATGGCGCTGATTTAGTGAAGCATTCCAACACATATATTAGTTTAATTGAAAAAATGGGTTTGAAAGGCCCATACGGCTAGGCTCAGCCCCCTTTGCTATGGAAGCATCAATAACCTTTATCTATCAAAGATGAGGGTTATTTGATTATGCCGAGTTCAACAAATTTGTTCCATGCACGCGTTAGATACGCACTTTTCATGCTGTGCCCACCTGGATGAAGGCAAATTTCTAAAACCTGCCCTGCCTGATTTTTTTGTTCATTACATTGAAACTCAAGAACCGTCTCTTCATAAGAACGCGCGGCCTCGAAGCCGCCATGCTTTGCATACATATCAAGCACAACAGGCACATCGCCCTGCTTTGTTTCACGGATGGGACGCCCATTAAGCGGCACAACCTTGTCTGTTGTTCCGTGTGTATGGATAATACTCACAGGTTTACTTGGACATGCCTTAGGCGTTGGCTCCCAGAAGGTTCCCGCAATCGGC
>CAZXZQ010000294.1:0-3588 GCA_964645215.1 uncultured Rhizobiaceae bacterium
GCGAGATCAACACCAACCACACCAACGAACAATATCTGGGCAATCTGAAGCTGGAAGAAAACATCCAAGCAACAATTGATCTGGAACTCGCCCTTGAAGGTGCACAAGTAATTCTCTTCTCATTGCCCACGCAGCAACTGACATCAAAGCTTTTTGCGATCAAGGAATATATTGGCAATGCCATACTCGTCACAACCTGCAAAGGCATAGATCAGACGAGTGGCAAATTGCCTGCAGAAATTATTCAAAACGCTTTTCCGCAGAACAATGTCGCAGCCCTTTCCGGTCCGAGTTTCGCAACCGATGTAGTGCAGGGCCTGCCAACCGCTGTGACGATTGCAAGTGAACATTCAAGCTTAAGTGATGGTTTGGCGCAAGCACTCTCCGCAGGCACTTTCCGCTGTTATGCCGCAACCGATATCCGTGGCGTGGAACTGGGTGGCGCACTCAAAAATGTGTTGGCGCTTGCAGTCGGCACAGCGCGAGGCCTTGGCCTTGGCGCAAGTGCTGAAGCGGCCCTCATGGCGCGTGGTTTTGCAGAATTACGCCGCCTTGCAACGGCACTTGGCGCGCAAGCTGAAACGCTCAACGGCCTTTCCGGTTTTGGTGATTTGGTACTCACCTGCTCCTCCCCACAATCACGCAATTTCGCCTATGGGTTGGCTATGGGAAAAGGTGACGCCCTTGATAATATGAAGCTCGCGGAAGGTGCGCATACAGCTTCAATTGCCCTGAAAATCGCCAAACAAAACAATATCGACACGCCCATCATCGAGGCCGTGGTAAATGTGCTTGAAAAAAACACGACGCCGAGCGAAGCTGTCATGCAACTGCTCGCGCGTCCGATAAAGCGCGAAACATGATAAAACTAGGAGAATCCTATGAAATACTGGCTCTTTAAATCTGAACCGTTCAAATGGTCGTGGGAACAGCAAAAAGCCAAGGGTGACGTGGGCGAAGAATGGGATGGCATTCGCAATTACCAAGCGCGTAATTTCATGCGCACTATGGAATTGGGCGACCGGGCATTTTTCTATCACTCCAATGAAGGGTTGAACGTCGTCGGCATAGCAGAAGTTTCAGCGCTCAGCGCACCAGATTCTACCACCGATGATGAACGCTGGGACTGTGTGCATATTCGCGCCATTTGCGATATGCCAACACATGTCACGCTAAAAGAAGTCAAAGCCAATCCCAAACTTTCAGACATGTCACTCGTCACCTCCATGCGCCTCTCGGTGCAGCCGGTTAAAGAAGACGAATGGATGGAAGTATGCCGCATGGGCGGGCTGGATGGGAAGACGCTGAAAGCGTTGTAAACCTAAACCCTCACCCTGAGCTTGTCGAAGGGCGAGGGTGGGACATCGTTTCCTATCCTTCGACAGGCTCAGGATGAGGAAAACTCTTGCTTAAAGTTACCAACCAACAAGCGCGCCGTCTTATCCTGCATCTGCAAGGATTAACCCAGCCACCGCACAAGGCGCATGGCAAGGACGGACTGCGCCAACTCATCCATCAACTTGGATTTGTCCAGCAGGATTCCATTCGCTGGATGGAACGCGCGCATCACATGACACTCTTCGCGCGTAATCAAACCTATCGCACCAAACATCTTGAAAACCTGCATGAGAAAGAATACGGGCTGTTCGAAAACTGGACCCATGACGCCTCCCTCATCCCGGTAGAATTTTGGCCCTATTGGAAACATAAATTTGCCCGCGACGAGCCTCGGCTACGTAAGAAGTTTACCGACTGGCAGGGCGAAGGCTTCCAAAAGCAAATCGATGGCCTGCGAAAGCTATTACAAGAGAAGAAGATTCTACGCGCGCGCGACATTGAAAAACCCAAAGGCCAGAAGCTAGAAATGTGGCAATGGCACGATGGTAAAGCAGCCCTTGAATTCATGTGGCGAACCGGCCAACTCGCAATCCCAAAACGCGAAAGCTTTCAAAAGTGCTATGACTTCGCGGAAAATGTCATTCCACGTGAGCATTTCGAAAAGGATGTCTCCCATGATGAGTTTGTCACTTGGGCCTGCCGTTCAGCGCTAGACCGTTTAGGCTTCGGTACCGCGTCAGACATCGCCCGCTATTGGGATTTGCTATCCATAGCAGAAGTACGCAAATGGCTCGAAACTAACGGCAAGCAGGAAACCACAACCATCACTGTTGAGCCTGCAGACAAATCAACCCCAAAGGAATTCATTGCGCGGCTTGATATTGAAAACATCATCGCAGAACTATCCGCGCCACCTGACCGTATTCGACTGCTATCGCCCTTCGATCCGGTGATCCGAGACCGCAAACGCCTCTCTTGGCTCTTCAATTTTGACTATACGATTGAGATTTATGTGCCACCCGCCAAGCGCAAATATGGTTATTACATCTTCCCGCTGCTTGAGGGCGACAAGCTAATCGGCCGCATAGATTGCCAAGCCAAGCGGGCGGAAGACACGCTTATCGTCACCAAGCTTTGGCTCGAACCAAAGGTGAAATGGTCGAAGACGCGAGATGAAAAACTCACCGCAGAGCTCACTCGTCAAATGCGATTATGTTCAGTGAAAAACCTTGATTGGGATGCGAGCAGGATTGTAAGCTAGCACCATATTTAAAGAGGTTTTATTATGGATTTTCTCAACATCAATTTTATTGCAATACTCGCAGCAGCTATCGCAGGCATGGTTTCAGGCGCCGTTTGGTATGGTATCTTCGCCAAACAATGGATGAAAGCAGTTGGATTTACCGAAGAGCCAAGCCCTAACCCCAAAATTTATATTGTCGCGCTCATCTCGCAATTCATCATCGCTTACATGCTCTATGGCATAATTCTGCATGTCGGCACATTCACCATCGGCGCGGGCATTCTTTCTGCCATTTTCTGCTGGATTGGCTTTACCCTTGCGCCCATGATGACCAACCACCGCTTTCAAGGATCGGGTTGGGATCTAACCATCATTGATAGCGGTTACTGGCTCTTAGTATTCTGTCTACAAGGCGCAATTATCGGATGGTTTGGAGGGTAACATCAAAAATACGCTCATATACCTAACTGGCTTTCCAGCAGTCGGAAAACTCACAATTGCTAAATTATTGTGTGAGATGCTGGATGTATATCTGATAGATAATCATGCAATCACTAATCCGATATTCCAGATTGTGCGCAAAACTGGAAAAGAAAAATTGGATGATCGCGTTTGGGCTGAAACAGCAAAAATTCGCAAAATAGTCCTTGACGCTATGGTCGAGATTGGACTCCCAGAAGCAAACTATGTGATGACAAATGCCCTTGTAAATACAGACATGAATAAAAAACTATTCAAAAGCATACAAGACACTGCCGAACGTAGAAATGCGACTTTTGTTCCAGTGATGCTGACATGTAATCATGAAGAAATGCTGAAACGAGTAGGTAATTCAGATCGTATAGAACGTATGAAGCTTACGCATATTGGTAAACTACGAATTATGTTGGAAGAATATGAACCTTTTCCTCTTCAACATGAAAACATGCTTGAAATTGATACTTCAAAACTTTCTCCTGAAAAAAGCGCCGCAAAAATCATTGACCACATAGGCGCACTCTAATGTT
>CAZXZQ010000295.1:0-3582 GCA_964645215.1 uncultured Rhizobiaceae bacterium
ATGCGGCGAACCTTGAGACGGTAAACACGTATGAAGGCACGCACGATGTGCACGCGCTTATTCTAGGCCGAGCTCAAACCGGAATTCAGGCGTTTTTCTAGAGGTAATTATTATGGATGAGATTTGGGAATTGGAGCGGCGTTGTTGGACTGACGGACGCAGCTATTATAAGGAAATTATCACAGAAGATTCCGCTTATGCCTTTCCACCACCTATGGGTATTTTCAAGGGTGCTGCCTTTGTTGACCAAATGGGTGAAGATGGTCCTTGCGTTAGTGTCGAGTTTGAAAACCAAATCACGCGTGATCTCGGAAATACCGTCATCACCCTTTATGTAGGCAAAGGAAAAAGCGCTGACGGTTCCATTCGAAAGTCACATTGTTCTACCGTTTGGGAGAAGCATGATGATGGATGGAAACTTGCTGTGCATCATCAAACACCTATAAACGATTAGCGTCTGTGAGCGAAATAACGCCCAAATTCCGTCTGCTTATTGCATGGGTTTCCATGCTTGGGTTTGGCTTTGCTTGGGGCGGCACAATTCCACTTGCTAAAGTTGCAGTTTCGACGGGGCATGGGGCGTTGGGTCTGATTTTTTGGCAATTGGTTGTTGGCGTAATTTTGCTGGGCGCTATTTTGTTGTTTCGTGGCTGGCAACCGAAATTTAGTCGCGAACATCTCCTCTATTTTCTAATCATCGTGATCATTGGCACAATTATTCCAAACGGTTTTTCCTATGTCGCATCATATCATTTGCCTGCTGGTGTGATGGCAATCTCGATTGCGCTTGTGCCGATGTTTACGCTGATTCTGGCTTTAGGTTTACGCATTGAAACGCCTTCTCTTATTCGAATCAGTGGCATTATACTCGGGTTTGTCGCCATGGTTATGATTGCAGCTCCCGATACCAGTCTCCCTGAACCGGAAAAGGCAATCTTTATATTGGTCGCGCTCGTTGCTCCATTTTTCTATGGGGTTGAAGCAAACTATATCTCACTTAAAACACCAGAGAATACGGATGCGATTTCAACATTGTTCATGGCGTCTTTTTTGGGGTTGTTTTTAACTGGCCCATTGGCATTTGCTTCTGGTCATTGGATCAACCCGATGAATGTTTGGGCTGCACCTGAATATGCACTCATTGGAGCCTCCATCATCCATGCCATAACCTATTGTGGTTATATCTGGCTGGTAAATTTTGGTGGTCCGGTTTTCAGCGTTCAAATGGCCTATCCAGTCACGCTTTCAGGTGTCTTATTCAGCATTATGTTTCTTGGTGAAACTTATTCTGGTTGGATTTGGGCTGCACTCGTTCTTGTGATTATTGCACTTTTCCTTGTTCAACCTAAACTGAAATCTCTACAAGAGGAGAATGCAAATGTCTGAGCTATCAGTCGCTGAACACCCAAAGAAGTTTGTCGAAGTGAAGGGCAAACAAATGGCGTATGTGGAACTGGGTTCCGGTGAACCAGTTTTATTTCTGCATGGTAATCCGACATCTTCTTATCTTTGGCGTAATATCATGCCGCACGTTCAGGATGGTTATTGCGCTATTGCACCGGACCTAATCGGCATGGGGAGTTCGGAAAAGCTCGATAATCCGGGAGCAGATAGCTATCGCTTTGTTGAGCATCGGGAATATCTTGATGCGTTTATCGAGCAAATCGTGCCCGATGGTAAGGTTACACTTGTCATTCACGATTGGGGATCAGCACTTGGCTTTGACTGGGCACATCGTAATCCGGACCGGATAAAAGGCATTTGCTTCATGGAAGCGATTGTTGGGCCGGTAAAGAGTTGGGACCATTGGCCGGATAGTGCGCGTGAGATTTTTCAGGCAATGCGCTCACCTGCTGGTGAAGAAATGATTTTGAAGAAGAATCTCTTCATTGAAGCCATTTTACCTAACGCGATCATACGTAATCTGTCAGATGAGGAAATGGCGGTTTATCGCAAACCGTTTTCCAACGAAGGTGAAGATCGTCGTCCAACACTGACCTGGCCGCGGCAAATTCCGATTGAAGGTGGGCCAGAGGATGTGAATAAAATTGTTTCTGACTACGCCGAATGGATTAAAGATACAGAGTTTCCTAAGCTTTTCATCAATGCAGAACCGGGTTCCATTCTGTTAGATCCTGCGCGGGCATTTGTCAGAAGCTGGAGAAATCTACAGGAAGTGACGGTTAAAGGCACACATTTTATTCAGGAAGATTCACCTCATGAAATAGGTGAGGCATTGCAGAATTGGCTTGCCTCGTCCTCGTCCTAATGGCTTTATTCGTTAATTAAAGGTTAACGAAAACGTTAATAAATAAGCGATTTGGCAAATATTTACCCTTCACAAGTAACATTCGAATCATGTAGCGATTCGTTTAAGAAATAAGTGCAATGGATTTTGTCTATTTAAAGTTTGAGCAAATTTTTTGCTAAAGCTTCCAAGATAAACATAATTTAGCAAGCGGCAATTTTGCACCAATTTCCGAACTAGCGATGGCGAGGCTTGGGATCCATGCGTTGCCAGTTTTGCATCGGTTCAGTATCGATTATTCCGATGTTTCCAAAAAGCGGCAAAAGAATACGAGGAATATCTCGATGAATTATTCAATCGATAACGACCAGTTAAGGGGCAAAACGCTTACTGGAATTTTAAGAAACAAAGCAACAGTTTCATCCATTGCACTTATAACGGCGATGGCTGCGGTTCAGCCTGCTTGGGCGACTATTGATAATACAGTGACTGCATCTGGTACTGCTCCAGGAGGCGTAGCAGGCGCAATTGAAGATACGGCGACTGAAAATGTGGATGTAGAAGATGCCGATCCACAAGTTACGGTAACAAAGGTTGCTACAAACGCAGGCGGCGCTACACCAAGTAATGCAGAAGTTGATGATGTCATCACGTATACCTATACCTTCACCAATGATGGTAATGTGACGATAACAAACATTAGCTTTACTGATGTGCATCAAGGCAATGCCACGCTTACTCAAAACAATGATGAGGTTGTGAGTGGCGGTGGAGCAAGTACTGACAGTTCAACTGATGCGATACCATCTGCTCAAGATGGCACGTGGGACTCTCTTGCACCTGGTGATACCGTGACATGGACGGCTTCATATACGATTGATCAGGATGATATAACAGATAATGGTGGTGGTGATGGCGATATTGATAACACGGTTACGTTTGTTGCAACACCAGCTGCTGGCACGATTGACCCTCTGGACTTAGTTGATACAGAAGCCGTTGATCTTGAAGATCAAGATCCAATACTTAGTGTTACGAAAACAGCTACAGAGCTTAATGCGGCGGCACTAGCAGATCCAGATAATGCGAATGCTGAAGTAGGCGATGTGATTACATATACATATGAAGTCACGAACGACGGTAATGTGCCGATCACTACAGTAGGTCTGTCAGATGATGTGACGGCCGGTTCTGGTAGTGATCCAGTTCCAACGGTTGATACTTTAACCAATACATCTGGCGATTCAGTGGATGATCCTTTAACAACAGGTATCGTTGAAGAATTGGCACCGGGTGATAGTGTAACCTTCACAGGCACATACACTGTTACGCAG
>CAZXZQ010000296.1:0-3564 GCA_964645215.1 uncultured Rhizobiaceae bacterium
ACCTATTCACCTTAATGCCATTGCGAAACATTTGGGCATAAAGCTCACAAATGATGATTGGCAAAAGATTGGTCATAAAGTTCCACTGCTTGCCAATATGCAGCCGGCAGGTGAGTATCTTGGCGAAGATTACCATCGTGCGGGTGGCGTGCCAGCAATCGTCAATGAGTTGATGAAAGCGAATTTGCTTCCGCACAAAGAAGCCATCACCGTAAACGGCAAATCTATTGGTGCGAATTGCAAGGGCAAGAAAATTCAAAACCCGGACGTGATCAAAACCGTAAAAGCGCCTATCGTAGAGCATGCGGGCTTTATCAACCTCAAAGGCAATCTCTTCGATTCTGCTATTATGAAAACCAGCGTTATTTCTGAGGAATTCCGTGATCGCTACCTCGTAAACCCAGACGATCCAATGGCATTTGAGGGTAGAGCAATCGTTTTTGATGGGCCAGAGGATTTTCATAAAACCATCGATAATCCAAAACTCAAAATTGATGAGCATTGTATCTTGTTCATGCGTGGCACTGGTCCCAAGGGGTATCCGGGTGGTGCAGAAGTCGTAAACATGCGTCCGCCATCTTACCTGCTCAAAAAGGGTGTCACATCCCTGCCCTGTATCGGCGATGGTCGACAGTCTGGCACGTCCGGCTCTCCATCCATTCTAAACGCTTCACCAGAAGCTGCTGATGGCGGCGGCCTTGCACTGCTTCAAAGCGGTGACATGGTGCGCATTGATTTGAAAAAATGTTCAGCAGACATGCTTATCAGCAAATCAGAACTTTCCAAACGCGCTAAAGCACTGAAAGCGAGTGGCGGCTTTAAAGTGCCTGAAAGTCAAACCCCGTGGCAGCAATTTTTCCGCGAAAAAGTACAGCCGTTCAGCGAGGGCATGGTGCTTGAAGATGCGCCGAACTATCGTGGCATCGCGCAAAAACATACGCCAAGAAACAACCATTAGAGGCTAAACGCTATGAAACCTGAAATGCTGCTCATTGGTGGTGCAACGCCGCGTATGATGGAAAAGTTCGAAGCGAATTTTGAAACCCATCAATTGTCAGAGATTGGTGACTTTGATGCATGGGCATCAAGCTCAGGTGAAAAGGTTACGGCAGTCGCCACCAATGGTCATGATGGAGTAAAGCCCGCCATTATGGATGCGCTGCCAAATCTCAAAGTCATCTCCTGTTACGGCGTTGGCTATGATGCGATTGATACAAACGTTGCGGTTGAACGCGGCATTATGGTTACGCATACGCCGGGTGTTTTGAATGCAGATGTGGCAAATCTGGCTGTTTTACTCATGCTTGCCACCAGTCGTTGTCTCATCCGTGATGATCAATGGGTGCGCTCAGGCAATTGGGCGAAGAATGGCAATGCGCCACTTACCCGTTCTATTGAAGGTAAGAAAGTCGGCATTCTTGGTCTCGGCCGGATTGGCGGTGAGATCGCGCGTAAATTGGAAGTTTTCAACTGCGAGATTGTATATCATACACGAACCCCAAAACCGAATGTGAGCTATACCTACTATGACAACCTCGCCAAAATGGCAGGCGATGTAGATTACCTCATTGCAATTACACCGGGTGGGGCCGCCACTAACAAAATCGTCAACGCAGAAGTACTAAATGCGCTTGGGCCTGAAGGTACGTTCATCAATGTGGCGCGCGGTTCAGTGGTGGATGAAGTAGCACTTGTCGCCGCCTTAAAGGATCGACGATTGGGGTGGGCAGGTCTTGACGTCTTTGCCGATGAACCGAACGCGCCAAGTGAATTATTCGCGCTTGAAAATGTGACCTTAACGCCCCACACTGCTAGTGCAACGGTTGAAACACGCCAGGCCATGGGCGATTTGACCGTTGAAAATCTGGTTCGCTTTTTTAATGAAGGAACGGTATCAACGCCGGTTCCTGAATGCCAAGATATGAACAAATAGCTTTTATAGGAGAGATTAAAATGACCACCCAAAAACCCCGTTCTGGTGAAGCCATTCCTCAAATTTCCTTTCCAAAACTTGGCGGTGGCACTTTGAACGTTGGCGGCCCAAGCGATAAGTGGACACTTTTCATTGTTTATCGCGGCAAACATTGCGGACGTTGCAAAAAATATTTCAAAATTTTGGAAGGTATGCAAAGCGAATGGCATGAAGCTGGCTTTGATATCGTTACGGTTTCTGCGGATCCGGAAGAGAAGGCAAAGGCAGATGTGGAAGAATTTGGCTGGACATTCGATGTTGGGTACGACCTGAGTGAAACGCAAATGCAGGCTCTGAACTTATATATCTCTGATCCGCTAACACCTGATGAGACGGACAGACGTTTTGCCGAACCGGGTATATTCTGCATCCGCCCTGACGGCACAATTCAGATTGCAGCAATTTCAAATGGCCCTTCAGCGCGGCCTGATTTGGCAGAATTACTCGACGGAATGATCTTCACCATTGAGCATGACAAACCAGCACGTGGTCAGGTTATTTGATCACACACGCCTTAAAGTTTTCTACAGCGGATTTCGCGTTTTCCCTCAGCTCTTGTGCAGACATGCCCGGCTTATAAAGTGACGATCCAAGTCCGAAATTTGTAACGCCTGCGTCTAGGTAATATTGAAAATTATCATTGCCGACCCCACCCACGGCACAAAGTTCAATCGTATTGGGCAATACGGCACGCAATGCTTTAACGCCCCCTGCTCCCAGATTGGACGCAGGGAAAATTTTTAAAAAATCCGCCCCCATATTCAAGGCACTTAAACATTCGCTTGGCGTGAAAACACCTGGAGCGCTAAGCATCTCAAGCTCTTTGGTCTGCGCGATGACATCTGCATTTACATTTGGGGAGACGATTAAATTTCCACCGGCAGCATGAACTGCCTCAACGTCTGCAGGTGATAAAACGGTTCCCGCACCAACAAGACATGACGTGTAACTTTTTTGCTTTGCAACTTCTGAGGCAATTTTAATTGATTCAAATGGAGACGGAGAGTTGAGTGGAATTTCAATTGCACGAAAGCCTGCTTCCAACAAAACCGTCACCATCGCCTCCGCTTCCCGAGGCGTGATCCCTCTCAGTATTGCGATCAGCTTAACATCAATTGTCTTCCAGATTTCAGAAGCCTTCATACTTACCTCAAATTTAACTCTGGCCATATATGTTTGGCTGAATATTTGAGACCGTGCAATGCCAATTGCTCACTGCTGATTTCTTCAACGTCAATATTCAATGTTTGCATAGCCGTCGCATATGACTTGCCAAGTTCACCATCAGAAATCAGTCCCACCTTTCGGATATCGTTTTCCACACCTGCCAGTTCTGCCCCAATCAATAAGCCTGATAATCGTGCGGCATGAATGATCTCGTCATCTGCGGGGAACAATAATGCACCAGAGCGAATAGAGAATAAAAGATTGGTCAGCAGTTCCGGTTTATTATGCGTCTCCAAGACGGCAGCGCTGAACGCAGCATGTTCAAATAAATTTTCTGGCTGTGATCCCATGAAATACGACAGGGTTGAATGTTCGCGAAGCAGTGCAAAAATTTCTCCGGTCATAAATGTTTGAAAGCGTTCAAC
>CAZXZQ010000297.1:0-3536 GCA_964645215.1 uncultured Rhizobiaceae bacterium
CTACTCGCGATCTTACTTGACCGCAAAAGCATTACGATCCGTAGCGTTGTTGTTTCTGCAATTATTATCTTATTGATAAGCCCCTCCAGCTTGCTTTCACCCGGGTTTCAGATGTCATTTGCTGCTGTAGCATCTTTGGTGGCCGGTTATGAAGTTATCAATATCCGTCGCCAAAAGCGCCTTGCAAACCAATTATTCTTTGTTCAGCCAAGTAGATTGAGAAGATGGGTGGGGGATATCTGGCGATACTTTATGGGCATTGCCATAACAAGCCTTATTGCAGGCACAGCAACCGCATTTATTGCGGCATGGCATTTCCATCAAGTGGCGCCATTGGGATTGGTTGCTAATTTAGCTGCTATGCCCATTGTTGCATTGGTTGTAATGCCTTCTTTGTTGGGAGCGATGATCTTAATGCCCTATGGCTTGGATGTAGTGCCGTTCACGATTGCTTCTTTTGGCATTGATTGGATCGTTAACATTGCGGCATGGATTGAAATGCAATCACCGGACGGTAATACGGGTCTCGTATCACGCCATATGTTGGTTACATTTGCATTATTTTTGTCCGCGCTAACGCTCATGAAAACAAGATTGCGATATCTGTCACTTGGAATTGTGCCTTTATTGTTTCTAGGATTTAAGCAAGTACCCGCGCCAGATATTATAATTGCAGAAAATGGCCGTGCAATTGGCGTTAAATCTGCCTCTGGAAAGCTTGTCTCTTTATACCCACGGTCAAGTAAGTTTACCCAAGAGATTTGGCAAAAGGCGTGGGGGCGTGAAAGTTTAGAAGAAAGCCAATTGAAAGTACTTGAATGCACTCGCGAACAATGCATTACAGAACTTGCTGGTGGGCAATTATTTTACGTGGTGTACAATCCGGACCTACTTCAAGAGGCTTGTAACAAGGCAGATATTCTGGCGGCACCTAGACTATGGTGGGTGAATTGTAGGAAAGGGGAACCGGAACTTATTTTAAAACGCCGTGATTTTGAACAATATGGCACGCATTCAATGTATATAAAAACAGAACAGAGCGGTCATTCGATCAAACTTATGACCGCCTTGCCAGAACCATCAAGGCCCTGGCATAGGCGAGTTTCAGAAAAGTGAATTACTTAATGATATTGGCGTATTAGACCAACAAGTTTACCTTGTACTTTAACACGATCCGATGTGAAATGGCGTGTTGGATATTCAGGATTTGCAGCTTCAAGCGCAATTTCCTGACCTGATTTGCGGAATGTTTTGAGGGTTGCCTCTTCATCATCCACAAGCGCTACAACAATCTCACCACCACTGGCAGTATTTGCCTGACGGATAATCACCGTGTCACCATCATGAATTCCGGCTTCAATCATCGAGTCACCCTCAACATTGAGCGCATAATACTCGCCATTACCAATCATCTCAGGTGGTACGGTGACAGAATGTGTATTGTCCTGAATAGCTGCAATTGGCACACCGGCAGCAATTTTGCCCATAACAGGTACTGAAAACCCAAAGCTTTCGTCGTCATGTGTATTCTGATTGCCTGGGAATTGCATGACATTTCCAGAACTTGGCGCAGGCGAGGACGCCTGATTACCAAAATTACCTTGAATGACACTACCACCCGCGTTTGGTGCTGCGCCTTCTTGCGCCCAAGATTCTGGCATTTTAATCACTTCTAAAGCGCGCGCGCGGTTTGGTAAGCGGCGGATAAAACCGCGCTCTTCAAGTGCTGTAATAAGCCGATGAATGCCAGACTTTGATTTAAGGTCTAACGCTTCTTTCATCTCTTCAAACGAAGGAGGAACGCCTTCGCTCTGCAAACGCTCATGGATAAACTGAAGCAAAATCTGTTGTTTTTTAGTGAGCATCAATTGGCCCTTTCAAATTTTTTGTTTCCGTACATCTCGTGAACAAAAATAGAATCACAAGAAACAAACATAGAACATTATATACACGTTCTGCATATGTTCCGCAAGCGTAAATATCTTCAAATACGCAATGGCATGGATTTTGCACTCGTAAACAAAAGCTTAATACAGTGTTCAGCATTTGGTTAACTATTTTTGTTAAGCATAAAGCATTAGTTCGGGAGTTTTAGTAATGTGTAATCCCTTTGTGCGAGGCGTTTTGCTCGCAACAACCCTTATTGTATCGAATATGGGTTATCAAAGTTCTGCAGAAGCCGCCAGTTGTAAGGGGGCAAGCAAGCTAGGTGTTCATCGCACTGTCAATTTAAGCACAACAGGCGGCGCACGATTTGGCTCTTCTCACGGAGGCCATCGAAACTTTCTTAAGGCAAAAGAGGTTGTACTAACCTTTGATGATGGGCCAAACCCGGCAACAACCAATAAAGTATTGCATGCATTAGAAACCCATTGCGCCAAAGCAACCTTCTTCATGGTGGGGTCTATGGTGCGGGCCAATGCCTCAACGGCAAAGAAAGTGGCTGCAAAAGGTCATACGGTTGGCGTCCATAGTGATACGCATAAAAACCTGGGGCGTCTAAACGCCAATAGCGCTATCAAAGATGTTGATAGAAGCATTGTAACAATCAACAATAAAGTAGGGCGTAATGTTGCACGCTTCTTCCGCTTTCCATATTTGTCTGAAAACCAATCTGTCAATCGCCATCTATCGCGCAAGAACTACGGCGTGTTCGCAATTGACGTAGATAGCCTTGATTATCGCATCAACAATGCAAACTCACTTGTAAACCGTATCATGAGCCAGCTTCGAAAGCAGGGCAATAAAGGTATCATCTTGATGCATGATACGAAAAAGGTAACCGCGCGTGCGACAGGCATGTTGCTGAGCCGTTTACATAAAGAAGGTTACAAGCTTGTTCATATTCGCGGTAGATCAGGTGATAGAGCACCTGAGCCGGTTGTTATCGCTTCTGCTGATAATATTAAAGTCGCAGAAACGAACGACGGGCCACTTATTGTTGCCAGAGCTGATACGCGCACCAAGAAGCGTTCACAAGCTATAAAACGCAAAACTGTTGAGCTTAATGAGGAGACGGTTCAGAGAAGTTTTACTCAGCTAAGGGGCGTTCCTGAAAAGCCTAAAGCAAAGAAAGTCCTTACCAAAAAGCCCGCAAAAAAGAAAAAGCCGGTTAGAGTTGCAAGTCTGGCCAAGCCAAAGCCTGTAAGAGCAAAGGCAAAGGCAAAGCCAGTTAAAAAGATTAAGGTAAGCAATAAGCGCAAGGTTCAACCGCCTAAGAAAAAAGTATCAACCCGTAAGCAACGCCAGAATTCTTTTAGAGAGCGTCAGAAAAAAGTGATCGCCAAGATCAATTCACGTAACAAAAAATTCCGCGAGGCGATGAAGGCTCGGTTTATAACGAATTAGGGGGAGTTTTAAACTTCCACCTAATTTCTCACAAAATCCAACTCTTCACTGTGCCGATGCCTTTAAGGTTTGAAGGTGGGGCGGGTTCAAACGCATATTCAGTTTTTAAACATCTATATGTTTCATCGGAAACATGAATATGCCCGGGCTTGCCGTTGGATTCTAACCGCGCTGCCAAGTTTACCGTT
>CAZXZQ010000298.1:0-3528 GCA_964645215.1 uncultured Rhizobiaceae bacterium
CTATCCATGCCAAGCATGCGGCGTAAGTTTTGTAAAACGGCAATGTCCCAAAACTTGTATGAGAATTTTGCGCCAAAGGGCAATTCTTGCCCCTCTGCTTCAAATTCGGCCTTTTTTACGCCTGCTTTCATAGCTTTTGCATAAGCCCATTTCTGTAAGCCGGTAGCATCCCCTACAGTGATAGAAACGCGTGAGAATATTTTCTCCCACACGCGCGGGACGGCCACAAATGTATGCGGACTTACTTCTTGCAAATTATCAAAAATCGTTTCGGGGCTTTCCGCAAAATTCACAGTAGAGCGCGAAGCTATCGGATTGAAAACCGAGAAGACGCGTTCCAGAATATGGCAAAGCGGAAGGAAACATATCTGGTCATCGGTAGGATACACTGGTGCATTATCAATGCTTGATACCAGAGAATAGATTAAGTTCTCATGGCTTATCATTGCGCCCTTTGGCATGCCGGTGGTGCCAGATGTGTAGACAAGAATTGCTGTGTCATCCGGTTTTGATTTTGCAATTTCTTGATCAAAGAGATCAGGGTTTTCTTTTTCATATGCTTCACCGATTGCATATAATTCATCGAGGAAAATGACCTTTTTGTCGGAGAAGTCATGCAAGCCTTCACGGTCAAAAACAATTACTTTCTTCACGCCTTTGAGCTTGCTTTTGACTTCCAGATATTTGTCTAGCTGCTCATCATTTTCGAGGAAGAGGAATTTGCTGTCGGAGTCATTTACGAGATATTCAAGTTGAGAAGCTGAATCGGTTGTATAAACGCCGGAACAAATTGCTCCAACACATTGCACGCCTAAATCAACATACATCCATTCTTTGTTGTCTTCAGACAAAATGGAAATGGCTTGTCCGCGTTTTAACCCAAGCGATTTGAGTGCAAGGCCAATTTTCTTTACACTGTTATAATAGTCTGACCATGAATAAGAATGCCAGATGCCGAAGTGCTTTTCGCGGTGGGCAGTACGACTGTCCAATTCCATGCAGCGCTCTTTGAACAGTTTGGGGATAGTATCGTGGCCATCGATGAGATATGGCCCTTGCGTCAGGTCAGCATTAAAAGACATACCATTCAGGGTTTGCAGTTCCGGTAATGTGTCCTTTTTCTTTGCCACGACGTTATCTCCAGGTTTTTCTCTGTTTCCAGCGGCGCTGGCCACGTTGATTTTCTTCATGGCTGACGCCTAAATAAAATTCTTGCACGTCTTTGGATTCATTCAAGGTCTGCGCTTCGTCTTCCATGACAATGCGCCCCAGTTCCATAACGTACCCATAATCCGCGGCACTGAGCGCAACTTTGGCATTCTGCTCAACGAGCATCATGGTGACGCCTTGTTCCTGATTAAGCCGAACGATGATTTGAAAAATTTCCTGCGTTAGAAGTGGGGATAGGCCAAGGCTTGGTTCATCCAACAACATGAGTTTAGGGCGTGCCATCAGTCCACGGCCGATTGCTAACATTTGTTGCTGACCACCGGAGAGCGTCCCAGCTGCTTGTGTGTGACGTTCTTTCAGGATTGGAAAATAAGAGTAGACCATATCCATATCGTCATTCACACCAGCTGTATCAGAGCGGGTATAAGCACCCATGGCGATGTTTTCACTTACGGTCATGAGTGGAAAAATTTCGCGACCTTCCGGTACGTGAACAATACCTTTGCGGACGATAGTATCCGCCTCCTGACCTTGTATTTCATCTTGCTCGAGTTTGACTGTTCCTTTTTCAGGATCCATCACGCCGGAGATTGTTTTTAAAAGTGTTGTCTTGCCTGCACCGTTAGCTCCGAGGACAGTTACAATCTGTCCTTCATGCACTTTCAAGCTGACACCGCGTAGAGCCATGATCTGCCCATAATAAGTTTCGAGATTATCAATCTGAAGAACGATGTTTTTATCTGACTTACTCATGTGCGAGAATCTCCTGTTTTGGAGATTTCGCCTGTTCCAAGATAGGCTTCAATAACGGCAGGATGCGATTGCACTTCGCTTGGTGTTCCTGTGGCTAATTCTTTGCCGTCGTTCAGCGCCAATACTCTGTCTGAAACAGCAGATACTAGCCCCATGTCATGTTCGACCATCAGAACAGTAATGCCCATTTGTTTCTGGATGTCTTCAATCCAGAAGGCCATGTCCTGCGTTTCTTCAACTGAAAGGCCAGATGCGGGTTCGTCCAGTAAAAGCAATTTTGGTTCACTTGCGAGCGCACGACCAAGTTCTACGACTTTACGAACGCCGTAGGGTAGGCCGGAAATCATCTTGTCGCGATAGGCTTGTAGATCGAGAAAATCGATTACTTGCTCAACAGCTTCGCGGTGTCTGATCTCTTCGTTGCGAACATTTGGTGAGAAAATCATCTCAGAAAAAATGTTTGTTTTGCGGTGGCGATGCCTGCCGACGAGCAGGTTTTGCAATACGCTTGCTTGCTCAAATAATTCTATGTTTTGGAAGGTTCTGGCAATGCCGAAGCTCGCAACTTGGTCTGATTGATGTTTTAAGAGGTCATTGCCATCAAACGTAATTTTTCCTGCAAATGGATCATAAAAGCGGGAGATCAAATTAAAGACGGTTGATTTGCCTGCACCATTGGGCCCCACCAGTGCGAAGACTTCACCTTCTTCGACGTTTAGCGAAACATCATTAACCGCGACAAGACCGCCAAATTTCAAAGTTGCATTTTCTATTGATAACAAACTCATTGAACGCGTTCCGTTTTCAAATAGGATTTTTGTCTGCGGAACATGTCTTTGCGGTAGAATGGGAAGAGCTCGAAATAGGTGCGGATCTTGAGCCAGCGGCCGTATAGTCCCATCGGCTCGAACAGTATGAAGCCAATGAGGATGGCAGCGAACATTGCGCTTTCAAGGCCCGGAATGTTGATGTTTATATCAAACGAACTTGCGAGGAATGAACGGCCATTTGCGATGGCAACTGGAATGATGCCGACGATGATCGCGCCGAAAAATGCGCCGTGAATAAAGCCAAGCCCACCAATAACAATCATCAAGAGCAGCGTGATGGACATAACGAGGTCGAATGTTTCATTCGTTACGTAGCCTGCAGAATGACCAAAAAGTGCGCCAGCAAGGCCGGCTGCGGTAGCAGACAGGCAAAATGAGATTGCTTTAGTGCGTGTTAAATTTATGCCCATAGCGCGTGCCGAAACTTCTGAATCTCTAACAGCAGTAAAGCTGCGGCCAAGCGGGCTTCTTAGTAAATTGCGATAGATAAGAATGATGATCAACGCGATTACTAATACGAGATAGTAGAATAGGTATGGGTTTGCGAACCGGTTTATCGTAAGGCCAAAAACATTTACGTCTGGCACGGCTGCCCCCGCAATGCCGCCAGTCCAAGGTTCGGCCAATACAATAAAATCACCGGTTAGAATGGAGAAAGCCAATGTTGCAAGAGCAAGATAAACGCCATGCAAGCGTAGTACGGGTAGGGCGATAAAGGTTCCGACCAAGCCTGCTGAAATGCCTGCAAGCGGGAACGCAATCAGCCATGGTAGTC
>CAZXZQ010000299.1:0-3470 GCA_964645215.1 uncultured Rhizobiaceae bacterium
CATGTTATTGCTGTGCTGATGGCGCATTATGTGATCGCGCAACATTTCGTTGAGCGAAAAAAAGCGATCGTCTTTCATATTCCGATTGCGGTCTTCATGGCCGCATACACTTGGTTTGGTCTTTGGCTCCTTGCAGCACCGAAAGGCGCCTAGTTTAAAAACCATAATCATATGAAAAAAAGACTGGACAATTCGTTTGTATACATACAAACTATAAGCTTGTTGGAGGACAATTCAGACACATCATTTCCCGGGAGGAATCACAATGTCAGATAAGAAGCAAAACGAAAATAAAGTTTCCAGACGCAGCACGCTGAAAGGCATTGGTGCAGGCGGTCTATTAGCAACAACTGGTTTACCTGGAATGGTAAGATACGCGCAGGCGCAATCATCCGAGCCAATCAAAGTTGGTTTTCAAGTGCACCGTACAGGCATTGGCGCTGCATATGGTCGTTGGTATGACCGCACAACAATTGCAGCAGTAAAGCGCATCAACGACATGGGCGGTATTAACGGTCGTCCTGTTGAAATCGTTGCTGAAGATGATGGTACGGATCCAAAGCGCGGTGCGGAAGTTGTTGAGAAATTCGCAACACAGCATAATTGTGATATCGCATTTGGTACACTGTTCAGCCACGTTGTATTCGGTTCTGCACCTCGTGCAGGCGAGTTGAAAATTCCATACTTTGTTGTTTCAGAAGGCCACCACGTAGCAAGCGGCAAGCTTAACCGCTACACATTGCAGCCAGGCATTACAGATGTGAAAAGCCAGGTTCAGGCTATGGCGCCATTCGTGAGCAAAAACTTGGGCAAGAAAGTCACCATGATCTACCCAGATTTCGCTTTTGGTCATGACCATCGTGATTTCTTCAGTGCAGCAATTGAACGTGAAGGTGGTAATGTGGTTGCTAAGATTGCAATTCCGCCATCTGAAACATCATTCACAAAGTATTTCCCGCAAATTCCTCGTGACACTGAGGTGATTTACCACGTCATGGTTGGTCCTGCTGTTCTTACCTTCGTTAAAGAGCTTGGTGAGTTCTTTGGTCCTGGTCGTCCTGAAATCTTTGGTTTCATCGACAGCTTGGAAGCAGTTGATATTGCAAGCCCGGGTCTTGAATTCCTTGAAGGGACTTATTTCTGGGAAGGCATGCCGCGTTACGCACAAGAGAACCAGTCTTCACACGACAAGCTATACCGTGAAGCGGTGGGTGTTGATGCCAATGGCGCTTCGACAAGTGACGCAAAAGATG
Source organism: uncultured Rhizobiaceae bacterium (assembly GCA_964645215.1). Classification (GTDB taxonomy): domain Bacteria; phylum Pseudomonadota; class Alphaproteobacteria; order Rhizobiales; family Rhizobiaceae; genus JAALLB01. The sequence continues at coordinate 1,254 of CAZXZQ010000299.1, forward strand.
TCGCAACCTTTGCCCATATGTTTGGGTGTTGGGAAACTCTCAATATCGTCAAGCGTGGCATGGAAGCAGCTGACTATAAAGGCGCTGGTGATCGTGCGAAGCTTATCGAGGCAGTTGAAAACATGTCTGATATGGCTGAGTCTGATGACCATCCGCAAGGTGCGAAGAAGTTTAACGGTAAAACGCACCAGACCTTTGGCCACCAATACATTTCCAAAGTTAAGGATGGCAAATTGGCTTTGGCTCATACAACGTCTATCGAAGATACTTTCTATGAGGATGAAGTCGATTACACGACGCAATCATTCTAATATATTAGAAATTCAACTGTAGAGTGTGAGTTTAGTTAATGGAATTTGGTCCACATTTACTTCTAGCTATATTAGAGGGCGCTGTTATTGCTGCAGTTCTTGCGATGACAGCGATGGGGCTAAGTATCGTCTTTGGAGTCATGCGCGTCGTTAACGTCGCGCATGGCGAATTTTTTATGCTGGGCGCAGTTATCGCCTGGTGGGTCGCGCATCTGTTAGGTGCGCATCCAGCATTTGGATTTGTTGCAGCGTTGATTTTAGCGCCAATATTAGTTGGCTTTATTGCGGCCATTGCTGACCGACTAATCCTTCAAAAAATCAATTATGACCCAGATCGAACCATCGTTGGTACGATCGGACTTTTATATATTATTCAGCAAACAACGCTGATGACATTTGGCCCGGATGCGCGTCCTGTTGAAGCGCCATTTAATCAACGGCTTGCTATACCGTGGTTTGAGTATGGCGAAAATGGCTTTGAAATGTTCTGGCCATGGGGGCTTTCGATTACAAGCTATAAGTTATTCGTTATCTTTGCTGCGATCGCTATTTTGACCGGCCTTTGGGTGTTGATGACAAAAACAAAAATTGGCTTGATCATGCGAGCTACACAACAAGACAGCGAAATGGCGCGTGCTTTCGGCGTGCCGGTGAAGATGGTTTATGCGTGGGTCTTTGGCTTGGGCGCCGGGCTTGCTGCCATGGGTGCTGTATTGATTGTGCCTGTCCAACAAGCGCATTACTTGATGGGGGGCGAGCCCTTGCTGCTATCATTCATTGTTGTGATTATTGGCGGCCTTGGCAGCTTGCCAGGTACGGTGATTGCAGCACTTCTGATTGGATTGAGTGATGGTATTATCTCGGTGTTCTTCTCTCCAACGCTTGCGAAGATTATCGCCACGCTGCTCGTTGCAATGGTGCTGGTCTTTAGACCGCAAGGCTTAATGGGGAAAGCTCAGTGATGTCAGATGCACAGCGTTCTAATTGGCTTCATTTTGGAGTGGTCGCACTCTTGGCCATTTCATTTTATGTGCTGCCGGAATACCACTCAGGTAATTTAGCGCGGATACTCGTATTGGCTGTTTACGCCATGGGCTACAATCTGTTGTTTGGCTATACAGGCTTGCTGAGCTTGGGTCATGCCTTGTTCTTTGCATCAGGCATGTATGGGCTTGGATTGATGATGTATTTCTTCGATTTCAACCCGTTAAGTGGCATGTTGATGGGTTTGTTGGCGGCATTTGTTGTTTCAGTTTGTGTTGGATTTTTGGCTCTGCGCACAAGCGGTGTTTCTTTCATGATCGTCACGCTAATGTTCTCTCAAGTGGGCTATCTCACGGTTTTATATTTTGGTGAATATACGCGTGGAGACGAAGGCTTTGTTATCCAGCAAGCTGATCGGGCAATTGGCTCAATTGACCTAACGAGCCCCGCCGGGAGGTTTTATGCAGCACTTTTTCTATTTGCCATCTGCTTATTCATCATTGCTTATATAGTCCGTTCCGGTTTTGGTTTGGCGTTGGTTGCGATCCGTGAGAACGAAGAACGCGCCAGCATGCTTGGCTATGATGTTTTACGGTTAAAACTTACAGCCGTGATTATTTCTGGTGTTATGGCCGGTGCGGCAGGTGCCGCATATGCGCTTCTATTTGGATATGCGGGCGCAACATTTGCGACTGTTCAATATTCGATTTTCCCACTGTTATGGGTTCTGCTTGGTGGCGCTGGCGTTACAATCGGGCCACTGGTTGGCACAATCTTCATGTTCTATCTTATTGATTATTCAAGTGCCATTACACCTGCCTATATGTTGATAGCGGGGCTTGCATTGGTTCTCTTGACCCTGTTTGCGCCGCAAGGGCTGGCAGGCGAATTACGGAAAAGGTATTTACCATGGCTTCCGTAA
>CAZXZQ010000300.1:0-3411 GCA_964645215.1 uncultured Rhizobiaceae bacterium
GAGTACCTATTTTATTATGCGAGGCATTCTTTTCTTGCCTCGAAACACCATTCGACACGATAGCTACAGGCGCTAGAAAGCCGAGTGCACGAATTTCCTCATATTCTTTTTGTGACGTAGCATGGAAACAATCAGCGTTTAAAAATTCTTTCCTATGCATAAAGGGCCAAGCCAAACATTTTTTAAATGAGGATTGTTTTAGCGCGAATGTAGATAACGCGCCTCTTGGCGAGATAAGTACTGGAACGCCATTTGATTGAGCAATCTTTGCAGGTCTTGATGCTGTCATCGCCCACATTCCATTACAATGCAGAACATCAATTTGAGTGATAATTTTCTTTATTGCCTCATCCATTTCAGTTGAACGTTGCAACTGCTTTCTAGCAAAGAAATTAAACGGAAAGTTTCGATGATTAATATATGTAAGGTTTTCCTTTTTCTCTGCGGTTGCAGTAAAAAGCGTCGTATCCTCACCACAGTTTTGTAAAGCTTCGCATAGTCTTGGAACTGAATAGGACGGACCGCTAGAATTATGATCGAGAGAGGGCAAGGTCTGAAGAATCCTCATAAGAACCCGCCAATACTAATCATTAGGGAGAGGCTGTTAAGAGTATTCATCCCTTCACCTGAATTGCCTTACTGTGTGGTTTACCGATAGAATTTTTTGGAAGTGGTATAGGTCGTCTTAAATACTGCATTTCAAGCAATTTATATTCCCGCATTCGGTATACTTCTGCCCTAAGGCGTGCCCAAATATATCCTGGCTTTCCAGCCTTCCATGCACCTTGAAAAACATAGCAATATAGAAACATTAAGTAATGGCGGAAGGGAAGCTTGTCGTAATGACGTTTCATCCACATGCGTCTCTGCATTGGGTTACCAAACAAAGTGGGCTTCAAATCATGTTGATGCAATTCAAATTTTGAGAGCGCCTCAGCACTTGTATAGTTATTTTGCTTACCCACCCAATGATGCAAATCTGGACTATCATGATGATCAAGATCGCCTTTCAATAATTCAATTATACCATCAACACACGGATGCTCATTGACCAAGGCATTCGTAAATTTGCAAGTTCCTGTTTTCCAAATACGCAATATCTTTTGGCGAATGGGTAAGGCAACGCCCATAAACCAAAGGCGCCGAGTTATCGAGAAACCATCAGCATGCCCTTTTGATATAGCGTGTTTTATAGATATTTTAAGCTCTTCAGATAAACGTTCATCAGGGTCTAACTTCATTGTCCAAGGCGCTGTCATAGGCAACTCTTGCAGTGCACAGTTCCACTGATTTCCAAAACCTTCAAAAGGGCGTTGATAAACTTTTGCCCCATTTTCAATTGCTATTTCAACCGTCTTATCTGTGCTAAAACTATCGAGAATAAAAACTTCATCCGCAAACCCTTCGAGATTTTTGAACAAATCGGGCATATTATGCGCCTCATTCAAGGTAATCATGATCACAGAAATTTTGAAGTTTGATACAGCCACAACCTATTTCGCACCATAACCTGAGAACACAATTTTTACCGTGCGAATTGCAATCAAAATTTCAAGCCAAATTGAATAGTTCCTGATAAAAAACAAATCGTAATCAAGTTTTTTATGAACATCATCTATTTGAGTTACATGGCCCTGATTAACCTGCGCCCACCCAGTAATACCTGGCAATATAATGTGTCTGCTTTGATAATAAGGAACTACTTGCTGATAATGTTTTGATAGTTCAGTTGCTTCTGGCCTTGGTCCAACCCAACTCATTTCACCTCGAAGAACATTCAAAAGTTGAGGTAATTCATCAATTCGAGTCTTCCTTAGAAATTTGCCTACTTTTGTTATTCGCGGGTCGCAATCAGCTGTAAGTAAATTCCGTGCGCACTCTTCGCTGCTCAGCATGGTTCTAAATTTTATAAGCATGAAAGGCTTGCCTCTGTAACCTATGCGCGATTGCCTAAAGAACAGCGGACCGGGTGACCAGGTTATGTTGGCGACATAAATCAATATACAGATAATCAAAAATGGGAAAATCACGAATAGCGAGGCTATAATATCAATAAGCTTTTTTGTTCTTAGATAAATATTGCTTGGTGATTTAAGATTGGCATCATACGAGCAACTATGCTTATCACCAGAATATAAATGCAGCTCGGCAGGTATTCGTTTAGCGCAATCGCCGGAACGCAAGCGTCCCGACGACTGCTCTTCAACAAGTGGCCCACACTTGATCCTGTATTTATGCTGCACAGCTTCCACATAGCCATGCGCCATCGAAACCTTCATGAAACCAATCCCTTGTTTCGCAAAAAGTTCTAAATTCAATTTAATTTTGATGAATAACCACACTATTCACCCACAATTTATGGTAGGTTAAAAATCATCTATAGACAAGTGATTCATTTGTTAATTTTTCTTAATTTCGCTATTTATAAGTAATTAATAAATTAAATATTTGATTTTATTAATAATAAATATTCATTATTTTAATCGTCAGCTGTGCGGTTATAGACATCCTCTAAGCGAAAAATATCATCTTCACCAAGGTAGTCACCGGTTTGAACTTCAATTAAAATCACGGGATCATCACCGCGATTTGCCAGCCGGTGAACCGAGCCTAAGGGGACATAGATTGATTGGTTTGGGTGTAATAAAGACACTTTTTCATCAATCGTTACTTCCGCTATGCCGGACACGACAACCCAGTGCTCTGCTCTATGTTTATGCTTTTGAAGCGACAATATTCCACCTGGATTAACAACGATACGCTTAACCTGATACCCATCATTGCTATCGAGGCTTTCGTAATTTCCCCAAGGCCTAAAGACTTGAGAAGCTTCCGTCACTTCCTCTCTCTTGTCTTCAGTCAACGTCTCGACAAGATGCTTAACCTCTTGTGAATAGGCTTTGTCCGCCACCATGACAACGTCGTTCATTGTGACAACAATCGCATTTTCCAAGCCAAGCGTTGCTGTAAGCTTGCCTTCAGAATGCACAAATGTATTCGTCGTACTATGAAAATGGGCGTCGCCAAAACTCGCATTTCCGTTTGGTTTTTGCTCACCAAAACCCTCAATTTCACTCCAACTGCCAATGTCAGACCAATCATAATCAACAGGCAGAACAGCTGCTTTATCTGTTTGCTCCATAACAGCAACATCCACAGATTCTGATGGACAATCGGTAAGCGAACTCTGGTCAAGGCGATGAAAGCCTAAATCTATTTTTTTATTTTCAAATGCTGATTTTACACTTGTATAGATCTCATTATTAAGCGCTTCTAATTCACGTAAAAAGACACTCGGCTTAAAAACAAAGTTTCCGCTATTCCATAAAAACCCTTTAGTAATGAAGTCTTTTGCGGTTTCTTGATCAGGCTTTTCAATAAATTTCTCCACCTTAAAACCATCGCCGCAAG
>CAZXZQ010000301.1:0-3389 GCA_964645215.1 uncultured Rhizobiaceae bacterium
GTCCGTATTATTTTGTCGATGGTATGCAGAATGTAAGCTTCTGGTCGCCTGTTGATGCGGTGACGAATGCCACGCTGCGCTGTGTTGCTGGCTCGCATAAGTGGGAAAAACAAGTATTGCCTACGCGCTGGCTGAACGAGGATAATTTCTACCCGGACGAAAGTGAATTCATACCCGTTCCAGACCCGGATGTAGAAAGTATGAATGTGGTCGAATGGGAAATGGAGCCGGGTGATGCGGTAGCCTTTCATTATCGCGTGCTGCATGGCGCGCGAGCCAACTATTCTGACAAACGCCGCCGTGCTTTCTCGCTTCGGCTTGTGGGCGACGATGCGCGATATGTAGAACGACAGGGCAGCACATCACCCCCATTCCCGGGCCATGACATGAAACCCGGAGAACGGTTGCGGGAAGATTGGTTCCCCATAGTCTATCAACGATAAAGAGGAGAAGAATATGAATATGATTAAAAATATAGCTTTCATATTTCTTTCTTTTTTTGTCGTAACGTTCCCTCAAAAAGCTGCTGCGCAGGATGTGGATATTGAAATCGTTCTAGCAGTGGATGGTTCTGGCAGCATCAGCACGGAAGAATTTAAACTCCAACTTGCAGGCTATGCGGCTGCATTTAGAGACCCTGCCATTCAGTCTGCAATTACCTCAGGGCCGATCGGCCGCGTTGCTGTTTCCATGTTACTTTGGTCCGATGCTGCATTCCAAAAATTTACAACAGGATGGTATGTGCTTAAAAATGCGGAAGACGCAAATCGCTACGCCGTTGTGTTGCAAAATTTCTATAAGCATTCTGGACGAACCGTTGGCATTGGCGGTGGCGGCACCGGCATTGGCTCTGGCGTTGCACATGCAATGAATATGATGGATGAAAATAAAATTACTGCCATTCGTCAGGTGATTGATGTTTCAGGCGATGGCATTGAAACTGAGCCGTTCTGGAATGAAGCAATTATGATGCCTGATGCGCGTAAGGCAGCTGAGCGGCGCGGCGTGATGATAAACGGATTGGCAATACTGACTGATTTTCATAAACTTGATGAGTATTATCGCAACGAAGTCATAACCGGGCCGGGGAGTTTTGTCATCAAAGCAGATAGCTTTGATGATTTTGGAAAAGCAATACGGCGAAAGCTATGGCTTGAATTTTCAAACCAGATTGCCTCAACGCCAGAAGAAATTGATCGACGCATCGCTGCGGCACAAAGGGAGATATATCACCAATGAAACTTCTCGTTTTTCAACATATAGACTGTGAACATCCAGGCTCCTTACGAAACTATCTGAAAGAGGACAATATTGAATGGGACGCTGTAGAGCTTGATGCCGGTGAACCCATTCCTGATCTTAATGCCTATGACGCACTTTGGGTTATGGGTGGACCAATGGATGTATGGGACGTGGTAGAACATCCTTGGTTGATCGAGGAGAAGAAAGCCATACGAACTTGGGTGCAGGATTTAAAGAAACCTTATCTCGGCCTTTGCCTTGGCCACCAATTGTTGGCTGATGCACTGGGTGGCACATGCGGCCCGGCCCGGCCGCCTGAAATTGGCATTCTTGAAATTGGCCTCACTGAAGAAGGAAAAGCTGATCGTGTATTCGGCGCACTTCCGGCTACTCAAAAATGCCTACAATGGCATTCGGTAGAAGTGTCGCAAATGCCGGAAAACGCGGTATGCCTCGCGTCATCTCCTGATTGCAACATTCAGGCAATGCGCGTAGGCGATAATGCCTGGTCCGCGCAATATCATGTGGAATGCGAGCCGGACACAGTCGCCAATTGGGGTGCGGTACCGGCTTATGCAACTGCACTTGAGCAATCTCTCGGCGCAGGCGCATTGGAAAAAATGCAAGCAGATGCAAGTGCAGTGATGGTGGATTTTGAGGCGTGTTCGCGGAAACTCTATGAAGGATTTATGCGGAATGTTGGATAAGTTAGGCGCTGGCGATGAGCATTGAAAGTCGTATTGAAGAACTGGGTATGATGCTGCCAGACTTTGGTGACGGTGCTTATTACGGTGAAACCTACGGTAAAATGAAAACCCATCATATTGTCGGAAATGTATTGTACCTCTCTGGGCACACACCTGTTCGCAATGGTGCGGTTTTACATCCTGGCCGTATCGGGAGTGAGGTCACAGTTGAGCAAGGATATGAGGCCGCTCGACTGACCGGAATAAATATGATAGCTGGAATGAAACATGCACTCGGCGATCTTGAACGAGTCAAAGGGATGATCCGATGCCTCTGTTTTGTAGCCTGTGAACCAAATTTTAATAACGTGCATTTGGTTTCAAGTGGCTGCACAGATGTGATTGCCGAAATATTTGGCGAACCCGCTGGAATAGGCGGCCGCGCCACAATCGGTGTTCAATCGCTTTGCGACAAGATGTGTTTTGAGACTATTGCGGAAGTTGAGATTATTTAACACCGACGAAATAAAGCAACCAAATGAAGGTAATGCTTCCGCTCACAAATTCTCATCTAAACTTCAAAGGTAACTTCACCGCACTAGTATTGCCACTATCGGGCAGCCATTCAGGCTCACCATTATAGTCTATTCGTTCAATATGCTGGCTAAGCGCAACGAGCGCGCGAGCAATGTCTGTCCGTGCCACGAGTGCGCCGAGACAGTGATGAGCGCCGCCGCCAAAGCCAAAATGGATTTTGCGTTTTGCTGTAATATCAAATTCTGAGTTTTCGCAAATTGCCGGATCCTGTGCTGATGCATGCACGAGCATATGTAGGATTTCGCCTTTTTGGATCGTCACACCTTCAAACTCAAAATCCTCAACTGCCTCACGTGTTGCCCAAGTGGTCGTCGGCCAAGCACGGATAATTTCTTCAACGGCTTGCGGTGCGAGGTCCGGGGTTTCGCGTAAGATTTGCCATTGGTTGGGATGCGCAATAAAGAGCGCCATCGCAATGCCTAGCTGCGAGCGGGTTGTGTCCACACCACCAAAGATTGAGATGACAATCATGTCGAGCAGCGCCTGATGATCATTCATCTCCAACGCATCATATTGTGCAATGAGCCGTGCCACATAACTTGTGCTGTCTTCGCCATCGCGCACGCGTTTGATAAGCGTTTCAGACAGTGTCATTAGCCGGTCGCAAGCGGCGTTGAATTGTGTTTCATATTGCTTACAATTGACCCCCATGGCGAGGCCGAGGTCAGAAGCGTCACTCGCGATAATATGCCAATCGTCAAGGGGCAGGTCGAGCAGGATGCAGATTGCCTGACCAGCAAAGATTTCACTGAATTCAAGCATGAATTCGCATTCACCTTGCTGAGCGACTCTTTTAGCGAGCACTTCTGCTGCTGCAAAAAATCTCGGGCTTAGGCTCTCGATATAATCGGGTGAAAGCGCCGG
>CAZXZQ010000302.1:0-3377 GCA_964645215.1 uncultured Rhizobiaceae bacterium
CTTCTTGAAGGTAAAATTCGCTCAGCTTATCTGATGACAGAGCCTGATGTGGCCTCGTCAGATGCGACTAACCTTGAATTTTCTGCTGTTAAAGATGGCGATGAGTGGGTGCTTAACGGTGAAAAATACTGGTCATCAGGGGCAGGTGATGAACGCTGTAAAGTCTATATCTTGATGGCGAAAACGCCGGATGAAAGCCGCACAAAACACCAACAGCATTCAATGTTCGTCATCGATGCAGGAACACCTGGCATTGAAATTTTGCGTCCTATGATGGTCTTTGGTCATGATGATGCGCCGCATGGGCATATGCATATTCGTTTCACCGATGTTCGTATTCCAGCTGATGCACTCCTTATTCGCGAAGGCGCAGGGTTTGAGGTTAGTCAGGGCCGCCTTGGGCCAGGCCGTATTCATCATTGTATGCGCTCCATCGGGCAATCAGAAAGGGCCCTTCAATTACTTTGTAAGCGTTCATTAGAGCGTGAAGCCTTTGGTAAACAACTCGCCTTTCTTGGGGCTAACTTTGACATCATCGCTGAAGCCCGCATCAAAATCGAGCAAGCACGTTTGTTATGTCTGAAAGCTGCGTGGGCGATGGATACAATGAGCAAACGCGACGCTGCGCCGTGGATTTCCATGATTAAAGTCGAAGCCCCGCGTATGTCGCTAAAGGTTATAGATGAAGCCATGCAAATCTATGGCGGAACAGGCGTTTCGCAAGATACACCACTCGCGGCCATGTATCAAGGACAACGCACATTACGCTTTGCCGACGGCCCGGATGCTGTTCATCGTCGTCAGGTTGCACGCAAAGAGCTCAGAGCCTATACAAACCAGAAAATTTAGGTTCATACTTAACGCAATATTTAGCTCACTAAGATAACTCTTTCGCAAAAGCGGAGGGGTAAATGGTCGATATACCAGTTTCAAGTCTTGAAAAATCGCGCTCATCATGGGTGCTTATCGGCGTATTTACGCTTTCAATCTTTCTTAGCGCGACCTTATTATTCTCAGTTCAACCGTTATTTGCAAAGCTTGTACTTCCGCTGTTAGGCGGTTCTTCCAGTGTTTGGAATACTGCCATGGTCTTTTTCCAAGGCATGTTGTTGAGTGGATATATTTATGCCCATTTAATTTCTAAATATCTGAAGTTGTCACTTCAGATAGTGTTTCACACGATAATACTCTCGTTAGGCCTATTCTTTTTACCTCTTGCTATCGCTTCAGGCTGGACGCCGCCGGAAGGAGGCGCACAGTCTTACTGGCTCATTGGGCTGTTCGCCGTATCTGTTGGAATGCCTTTTTTTGCAATTTCCGCAAATGCGCCGCTTCTTCAGCGTTGGTTTAGCCGTACGGAACATAAAGATGCGGATGATCCCTATTTTCTTTATGCGGCCAGCAATGCCGGCAGCCTCTTATCACTTTGTCTTTATCCAATTGTCTTTGAGCCTCTGCTAAGGCTTCAAGTACAGACAGAGATTTGGGCAAAGGGTTATTGGCTATTAATTGCCGTTATTTTGACAGCTGGTATATTTGCGGCATTTAATCAAAAATCTCAAAGCCCAATAGCTGCTAAGGCAGAAATTGAAACGTCTAAAGCTACAATCAATCAACGTCTGTTCTGGATATTTTTGGCATTTGTTCCGTCCAGTCTCATGCTTGGTGTGACATCTCATATGGCTAATAATATTGCCTCTGCGCCATTTCTTTGGATAGTTCCACTTGCCCTTTATTTGCTTACTTTCGTCATAGTCTTTGCCAAAAAGCCAATTGTAACTTCACGAGCACTTGTGAAGTTTTTTCCATGGATAATTATAGTTGCATTAATCGCAGGTTATGCTCTCAAACCTTTCGTGCTTGTCTCGATTGCTTTGAGTCTTATGTGCTATTTTATTATAGCGTTATTCTGCCATGGACGTCTTGTGGAAGCGCGCCCAGCTGCGACGAATTTAACAGAGTTTTATATTTGGATGTCCTTTGGTGGTGTTCTGGGAGGTGGATTCAATGCACTTCTAGCGCCCATAGTTTTTTCTAATGTGTATGAATATGCAATTGTGTTAGTTGCGGCACAATTTGCAGTGCCAAAGAAAGTCAAATCGTCATTTAATGAAGGTTATACTAGAGAGTTGACTCTCGTGAAATACGCCTTTCTGGCCATTATTGTTTACAAAATAAGTGAGTGGCTAAATGTTGATTTTCGTATTGGAGCAATAATTGGAGGAGGGATTTTTCTTTTTGGACTGAGCCATTTTCGGGGACAAAAAATGACTTTCTTTCTTGATTTTGGGATTTTAGCAAGCGTCGTGATGATTGTACCGATGTTTTACCAAAAACCCATTCTTACGGCACGTTCTTTCTTTGGCGTTTTACATGTCAAAGAAGTCCAGAGTGACTTCGGTCTTGTTCATAAATTTGTTCATGGAGATACAGTTCACAATTATCAATTTAGAGACCTGGCCTTAAGAAAAGTTCCATTGGCTTATTATGCACCAGGAAACACTTTTGACATGGCTATCCAAGCTGCCAGATTGCATAGCCCGCAAATGACAATTTCAATGGTGGGTTTGGGGGCAGGAGCGATGGCATGCTATGAAAAACCAGGTGATGTTTGGACATATTACGAAATTGATCCGGCGGTGGTAGATATGGCCACTAATCCTGATTATTTTAGCTTTATATCGGACTGCTCTTTCGAGGCTGACATTCGTATAGGCGATGCGCGAAAGACACTTGAGGCATTACCTGCACACTCGCAAGATATGATTGTAATAGATGCTTTTTCATCAGACTCCATACCAACACATTTACTTACAAAAGAAGCTTTAGGGTTGTATCTTTCGAAGTTAACAGAAGATGGTTTGATGTTTTTCCATACATCTAATCGTGTGATGGACGTATCTTCTGTTGTAGTTCGGCTTGCCAATGATGCACAGCTTGAAAGTCGGCTTATTTCAACATCTGATTTTTTGGATAAAGAATATGGCGAATTTTATAATGGTAGCGTCGGAGTCCTATTAGGAAAAAAAGAACGTTTAGTGGCTGCCACTCAAAATAACCCAGAATGGAAAGTTCTGATTCCCAGCTCAAGTGTAAAGCTTTGGTCGGATGATTATTCATCTATCATTGGGTCGATAAAATCCTTAGCCTTTAGTGAAGCTAAAACGAAACAACCTTAAAGTATTCGACATAGTAATAATCAGCGCCTATTTAGGTTGCGATATAGGAGAGTGTCATGCCAAGTTTTGACGTTGTATCCGAAGCCGATATGGCTGAGGTTGATAATGCTATTCAGAATGTGATGCGTGAAGTTTCTGTCCGTTATGATTTCAAAGGCTCTAAATCGAGTGTGGAATCCAGCGATGGGATGATCAAAG
>CAZXZQ010000303.1:0-3368 GCA_964645215.1 uncultured Rhizobiaceae bacterium
GCTGGCAGAGGCTGTTCATCATTGTCGCCATCGTCATGCCTTTGGCAAGCCGCTCATTGAGCAACCTATCATGCAGCGCGTACTGGCAGATTTGACACTTGATTGTGCTGCAGCATCTGCACTTTGTTTTAGGCTCGCAAGTGCATTCGATAAGGCACCGGAAGATCCTGCTGAAGCTGCTTATGCTCGTTTAATGACGCCCGTGATTAAATATTGGGTATGTAAACTTGCGCCATCGCTCATTTATGAGGCGATGGAATGTTTGGGCGGCAATGGCTATGTCGAAACAGGCAATCTTGCCCGCCATTACCGTGAAGCGCCGCTCAACGCGATATGGGAAGGCTCTGGCAATATAATGTGTCTCGATATTATGCGCGTATTGAGCTCCAGCAATGAAATTGCGGAAACGGTGCTCTATAGCCTTGAGCGTGATATGGCGACGCCAAATGCTGACAAGACCATTGCCGTGATCCGCTCTGCAACTCAAATGGCGGCAGAAGACCAGGGTTCTGCCAGAATTTTGGTCGAGCAATTGGCCTATACGGCAGCGGCAGCAGAACTGAACCGTCTGGGAGCAGGGGACACAGCTGCTGCATTTATGGAAACTCGCCTCGGCGGGCTGTGGCGCTCCACGTATGGCATGCTCGATAACCGTTATAATGCAGCAAAAATCATTGATGAAAACTTCCCTGTCTGGGCGTAGGGGAAGCTGCGTAAATTAACTATGAAAATTAACCCTAACAAATAGTTATCATTGAACTTGCTGCCCACATGTTGGAGTATATCTTCAACTAGTACAGGGTAATGATATGCGCACTATTTTCTTTCTTTGGTTGTTCCCAATCGTATTTTTCTGGGGTTGGCATTTCATAAGTTTTTATGATGTAGGCGGCGCGTTTTTCCTGACAAAAGATTTCAACACTCATATCTACACTATCTATGGCAATATTCTGCAAATGCCTGCTGCTGATGTGCCAATGGCGCTTGCTTGGATATTCTTTGTAGACTCAATTATTTTGTTTTTTGGCGTTGCAATCATTGCTTGGTGGAAAAGCTGGTTCTACCCATTGGTAAACTTTTTCCGCACCAGAGTATTTGGCTTAGAACCAAAAGTGTTCAGATCTAAAAAAGAAAAAGCTGAGCTTAAGAAGCAAGAGGCGTTAGACAAAATCGACAATACTACGCCAATCGGTCCAGTGCACCCTGCAGAATAATTGCTGCCGCAACGGCATCAATCTTCTCTGCGCGTTTCTTGCGAGAAATATCTGCCTCAATCATCGCTTCTTCTGCGGCTACTGTTGAAAGCCGTTCGTCCCACAACACAAAGGGCAGGTCGGTTAGATTGCCCATATTGCGCATGAATGCACGCGTTGCTTGCGCGCGCGGCCCCTCGCTTCCATCCATGTTAAGCGGTAAACCAAGCACGAACGCAAAGACGTCTTCCTGCTTTGCCATATCAATCAGATATTCTGCATCCAGCGTAAACTTCTTTCGCTTCAAGGTTTCGCGCGCGGTTGCAATTTTAAGCCGAACATCAGAAACAGCAATGCCAATTGTCTTGGTGCCTAGATCAAGCCCCATAACTTTCGCATTGCGCGTGTGAAGCGCTGCGAGATCAGATATTTCAATTAGGTTTGAAGTCATATAATATTACAGTTGAAACCTTTCGTTGCTAAAGCTATACGCTATGAAAACAATTTCCCAAAACCGGATTAATAAGACATGTCTGTAGATATTGATACTGTTAAACGCGTTGCAAAACTTGCGCGCATCGCTGTGGATGATGCGAAAGCTGATAAAATGCAAGGGGAGCTCAATTCTATCCTTGGTTTTGTTGAGCAATTAAACGAAGTGGATGTTGAGGGCGTTGAGCCAATGACATCTGTTGTTTCCATGGAAATGAAAAAGCGTGTTGATGAGATCAATGACGGCAATAAGGCTGATGATGTGACGGCCAATGCACCGGCAAGCGAAGACAATTTCTTCATGGTGCCAAAGGTGATTGAATAAAACCACTGCATGAATCAAATCCATAATCTGAAATTCTAAGATACTGAAAAATATATCATATGTCCGAACTTACCAGCCTTACCATTGCCGAAGCCCGCGAAAAACTACTTTCAAAAGAAATCACATCTGTCGAATTGACGGACGGATATCTTGCAAACATCGAGGCGGCCAATGAAGCGCTCAATGCTTACATTGAAGTGACGCCAGATGCGGCGCGTGAAGGTGCTAAACGCTCTGACGAAAAAATTGCCAAAGGCGAAGCTGGCGCACTCGAAGGCATTCCGGTTGGCATCAAAGATTTGTTCGGTACCCATGGAACACATACCCAAGCCTGCTCTCACATTCTGGATGGTTTTAAGCCGCGTTACGAATCCACTGTCACACAAAACATGTGGGATGATGGAGCCGTCATGCTCGGCAAGCTCAACATGGACGAGTTTGCGATGGGGTCTTCTAATGAGACATCTTATTATGGCGAGGTCAAAAACCCTTGGAAAGCACAAGGCGATGATACGGCACTTGTGCCGGGTGGTTCATCCGGTGGCTCTGCGGCGGCAGTTGCCGCAAACCTATGTGCGGGCGCAACGGCAACCGATACCGGTGGCTCCATTCGACAACCAGCTGCATTTACAGGCACAGTTGGCATCAAACCAACCTATGGCCGTTGCTCGCGCTGGGGCGTGATTGCATTTGCCTCTTCGCTTGATCAAGCTGGCCCGATTGCGAAAGACGTACGCGATGCGGCAATCCTCTTAAAATCCATGGCGAGTGTGGATGCGAAAGATACGACCTCCGTTGATCTACCTGTCCCGGATTATGAAGCAGCGATTGGTGGCTCTATGAAGGGCAAGAAAATAGGCATTCCAAAAGAATATCGCGTTGATGGCATGCCAGATGAAATCGAGGCGCTGTGGCAGCAGGGCATTGAATGGTATAAGGACGCGGGTGCGGAGATTGTCGATATCTCGCTTCCACACACCAAATACGCGCTGCCTGCATATTATATTGTGGCGCCAGCGGAAGCATCATCCAATCTCGCGCGTTATGATGGCGTGAAATACGGCCTTCGCGTAACGGGTGATGATATTACAGACATGTATGAGAAAACCCGCTCGGAAGGCTTTGGCGATGAAGTTCAGCGCCGCATCTTGATCGGCACATACGTGCTTTCATCCGGTTATTACGATGCTTATTATTTGCGTGCGCAGAAAATCCGCACGTTAATCAAGAAGGATTTTGAAGATGTATTCGCGCAAGGCATTGATGCAATTCTAACGCCTGCAACACCATCTTCTGCATTCAGTATTGGTAATGAAGAAATAGCCGCTGATCCACTTAAAATGTATATGCAGGATATA
>CAZXZQ010000304.1:0-3363 GCA_964645215.1 uncultured Rhizobiaceae bacterium
GTTGTCCGCCTGATTGGCCGGACGCCCAGTAAAGCGCTCATAGTGACCAAGATCAAGATCAGTTTCTGCGCCATCATCGGTCACAAAGCATTCGCCATGCTGATACGGCGACATCGTGCCGGGATCAACGTTCAAGTAAGGGTCCAGTTTCCGTAGTCTAACCTTGTATCCACGTGCTTGCAGAAGCGCGCCTAATGCCGCTGATGCAAGACCTTTGCCAAGTGAGGAAACCACGCCTCCGGTTATAAAAACATATCGAGCCATGGGATTTAATAACTAGTGATTTAATTTTGATTCGGATAGAAAATTTTTGATTTATCCCACAAAAAAATGCCCTCATCACAGATAAGGACATTTATTTTGCATTTTATAGCAAAAACTTACTCAGAAGTTGGAATTTCTGGTGCATCTTCGTTACTATCACCCGCAGATGGTAATTGATCAAAGATACCGTTGCCTGTGCCTTCTTGATTTTGCTGAACTGGAAGATCGTCTAAGATTGATCCTCTGCCACCTTCTAGGCCAGATAACACACCCAACGTAATGGATGTTACGAAGAATACTGCTGCAAGAATAGCGGTTGTGCGTGTTAATGCATTTGCTGCACCGCGTGCAGACATAAAGCCGCCGCCACTGCCGCCGCCACCGCCGCCGATTCCAAGAGCACCACCCTCAGAACGCTGCAGCAGAACCACTGCAATCAAGGCTACAACCACCATCAGGTGGATTACTAGAATAACTGTTTCCATAGTTTTTTATATCATTTCAATAAAGAAAATTTTCAGACCTATTACACGAGATATAAGATAGCGCAAGTCAGTTTTCAATCGAGAAACTAAATGTGTTTACACTCGTCCCTGTTTGCCCACCTTCTTGCTAATTATTCAAACTCACAAAAGAAAGTAGGGACTTTAGAGTTTTGCCTGATTTGCATAGCAAACGGCTTACATTCAATCCAATCTTTTACCAAGGTAGTTCGATGCCATTTTTTGTAAAATTTTTCATCTAGAATTCCTTGCTGTAAACCAATCGCAATAAGTTCGTATTTATTCAAAATTGCTCTCAAAGTTGTCGCATGTTTATAATGTGTGTTATCTGGTTCAGCCCATTTAGAAAGATGGCCTTCGTCACGCAATTTTGTAAATTCTGTTCTGCTATTAATTGTGCCTTGATCTGTTTGTTGTAATAACAACAGATCTAAGGTTGCCCTTCTACAAGCAATCCTCTTGCTCCAAATTATCGTAATGATAATTCCAACTGCAGTAACAATTAACGCCACGGATTGAATCCATAGACCATAATTTGCTATTTGTTCAGCTGTAAATGATAACATACCCACATGTATCCCACACTAAGTTAAGTTAGTTTCCACCACCCCAACCTTCAATTTTTAAGAACATAATACATTCCTTCCGCATATGTCTCTTTCAAACATTGTACATAATTATGCCCATGGCAAATTAAAAATCAGTAACACGATCAATTGAAATCTGAGCTAAAAGCAAAAAGATCAATTATTTCAGCTCTTTATAAGCAGCGCAAATGCCAAGAAAATCATCGGCTTTTAAGCTAGCGCCCCCCACCAATGCACCATCGACATTTGCAATGCCCATAAGTTCAACAGCATTACCCGGCTTTACTGAACCACCGTATAATAAGCGCATCTTTGAACCATTCTCGCCAAAGCGCTCGGTCAAATTTTCACGCATAAAGGCATGTGCTTCTTTGACATCATCGCTAGACGGAACAAGACCAGTGCCTATCGCCCATACAGGTTCATAAGCAACAACAACAGTTCCTGCGGTGGAATCATCTGGCATCGAGCCATCTAGCTGGTCTTTAAGCACGGACAAAGTTTCACCGGATTTGCGCTGTGCTTCTGTTTCACCAATACAGACAATTGTGAGTAGCCCTGCACTCAAACCTGCTTCTGCTTTTGCTTTGACTGTTGCGTTGGTCTCGCCATGGTCAGTGCGGCGCTCTGAATGGCCTACAATCACGCTATCCGCTCCACAATCCGCAATCATCTGCGATGAAATATCGCCTGTATGCGCACCCGATTGATTTGTATGACAGTCCTGCCCGCCGACAGAAACCCCACTATCGACACATACACTGGCTGCGGAATGGATTAGGGTCGCTGGCACACAAAGCAACATATCAATCTTGCTTTGCATATTTTCATCATGCGCTTTGGCCATTGCAGATAACTCACTAAGAGAATCATGCATGCCGTTCATTTTCCAATTTCCGGCTACAAGCGGTTTAATTTCAGGTGTCATCGTATTCCTGCCTTGTTTTGCATCATTAATTGCGTTTCTATTTAACGTCTCATCACAAAAACGCAATCATTTGCATGTTTCATCACCAATTGCTTGAGATTGAGGCTTCTAATCTGTA
Organism: uncultured Rhizobiaceae bacterium; assembly: GCA_964645215.1. Taxonomy (GTDB): domain Bacteria; phylum Pseudomonadota; class Alphaproteobacteria; order Rhizobiales; family Rhizobiaceae; genus JAALLB01. The sequence continues at coordinate 2,401 of CAZXZQ010000304.1, forward strand.
TATCGAATGAAACTAAATTGACTAAATGGATAAAGAATTATGCTTGGAGCGTTACGTGGATTTTCCGGTGGTTGGGTCGCAAAGATACTCATTGGCCTGCTTGTGTTGAGTTTTGCCGTCTGGGGAATATCAGGCAGTATACTTTCAATTGGCAGTTCTGTGATATCAGTTGGCGATACACGCGTTGATGCTGTTCAGTATCGTTTGGCTTATGAACAACAATATCAGCAATTTATTCAAAGAATAGGACGCGCTATTCCGCGTGACCAGGCTGATCAGTTTGGATTAAGAGATACAGTACTCGCGCAATTGGTGTCTGGTGCTGTATTGGATGAAAACACGCGCCGCATGGGCCTTGGTGTTTCTGATGAAAGCCTGGCTAATACTATTTCTGAAGATCCGAACCTGCGAGATCTATCTGGTCAGTTCTCACGTCAGCGCTTACAATTATTATTGCGTGATAGTGGGATTACAGAAGACACTTATATCCAAAGCCGCAAACGTGTAGCAATGCGCCAGCAAATTCAAATGGGAACTGCAGACTCTTTGGATGTCCCAGACGTTATGGCGAATGCACTTGCACAATATCGCTTTGAGGAGCGTATCTTTGACTATGTTTCAATTGGCCCTGAAGTTGTTGAAGAAGAACCAACCGCAGCTGATGCTGATTATCAAAAGTTTTATGATGAAAACAAATCACGCTTTACAGCTCCAGAATACCGCAAAGTTACGATTGCACTCCTTCAGGCAGAAACCATTGCTAAACCTGATGAAGTGACAGAAGAGCAAGTCAAAAACATGTATGAAAGCCGAAAGAGCCAGTTACGCTCACCAGAGCGTCGTCGCATTCAGCAGCTCGTATTGCAAAATGATGCGGATCTGAAAACTGCGAAAGATGGCCTAGCATCTGGCAAGAGCTTTGAAGACGTTGTGGTAGAGCTTGGCAAGACTGTTGGTGACATT
>CAZXZQ010000305.1:0-3347 GCA_964645215.1 uncultured Rhizobiaceae bacterium
AAACAAGAAGTAAGCCTAAACGCTAGAGTCACATCAGGTTTAATCGAAAATTCTCAAGGCATGGAAATCCTGAAAGCTTTCACGATGGAAAGCCAGATGCTTCAAAAAATGCATGACCTCACTGTTCGTGCAGAAGCACAATCAAACCATATTGTAAGGCTTAATGCGAAAACCAAACCGGCCACTGATATTTTAGCAGGCTTTGCCATTGGTGCTGTGATCGCATTTGGTGGTTACCAAGTTGCTGCTGAAGGGCACGACCCAGGCAAACTGGTTTCGTTCTTAACGGCTGCATTGCTGGCATATGAACCTGCAAGAAGATTGTCCACGTTCCGCGTGACATTCGAAAAAGCATGTGTCCATGCAAGCATGCTTTATGAGCTGCTTGATATACCGCCGAGACAGGCAGACAAACCAAATGCAAAAGAGCTTAAGCTTACAAAGGGTGCGATTGAAATCAGCGACCTGCATTTTGCCTATAATAAAAATGAGCCTATTATTGAGGGCATCTCATTGACGGCAGTGGCAGGCAAAACCACTGCACTTGTTGGCCCATCAGGCGGCGGCAAGTCTACGCTCATTTCGCTTATCCAGCGGTTCTTTGATGTGAAAAAAGGTAAAATCCTGATTGATGGGCAGAACATTAAAAACGTAACGGCGCAGTCTTTACGCAAGAACATTGCCTATGTTTCTCAACAGCCAATTTTGTTTGAAGGATCAATTTTAGAAAACATCCGATATGGCAAACCGGACGCAAGCGATGATGATATTTTTGAGGCGGCAAAACTGGCACAAGCGCATGAGTTTATTCTTGAGCAACTCGAAGGCTACGACACACTCGTGGGTGAGATGGGCGCGAACCTTTCAGGCGGCCAGCGTCAACGGCTTTCGATTGCGCGAGCCTTTTTGCGTGACGCTCCAATTCTATTATTGGACGAAGCGACGTCAGCGCTCGATAATGAGTCTGAGCTCCTCGTTCAGCAGGCATTGGATTCTTTGATGAAAGGTCGCACAACCATTGTTGTTGCGCACCGTCTTTCAACCATTAGAAATGCCAGCCGTATTTATGTGATTGAGGATGGTAAAGTTACTCAAAACGGCACGCATGCAGCTCTCATGAAAAAGAAAACTGGCACCTATGCTCGTCTTCATGGCATTGGTAATAATGATCTGGAAACTATTTTAAATCCCTCTATAAAAGTTCCTGATAATGGGAGAATAGCATGAGTGATATGAAACTTGGCATTTTAGGTGCTGGCGGGCGCATGGGCAAAGCGCTTATTGCTTCAATCCACGAAACTGAAAATGCAATTGTCAGCGCTGCAATTGAGCGTAGTGACTCTCCCTTAATTGGCACAGATAGTGGCATGAATGCAGGTGTTGGCAACAATGGTGTTGAGATTACGGCCGACATTGAAACGGCCCTTGAAGCAAGTGATTGCATCATTGATTTTACTGCACCTCAGGTAAGCATAGACCTTTCAAAAAAGGTCGGCCAATTCAACTGTGCGCATGTAATTGGCACAACCGGGTGCACACCTGAACAGGAAGCAGAAATTGCCGCATCAGGCAGTTCAGGCACAATTCTTAAATCAGGCAATATGAGTCTTGGTGTAAACCTACTTGCGGTTCTTGTTGAACAAGCCGCAGCGGCACTCGACTCAAATGATTTTGATATCGAGGTGCTTGAAATGCACCATAAACATAAAGTCGACGCCCCTTCAGGCACAGCGCTACTGCTTGGTGAAGCTGCCGCAAAAGGGCGTCACATTGATTTAAATGATAACAGCGTTCGCTCTCGTGACGGCATCACAGGTGCGCGCGAAGATGGCACAATTGGATTTGCAACATTGCGAGGCGGATCAGTGATCGGAGAACATTCTGTTATCCTTGCAGGCAATGGCGAACGCATCGAACTTACCCACGCAGCACAAGACCGTTTGCTCTTTGCAAACGGCGCCGTTAAAGCCGCGCTCTGGACAAAAGATAAACCGCATGGGTTCTACTCCATGCGCGATGTATTAGGACTTTAATTCAAACCTTCGAGGAATTGATTGATTATGGAAAGAACTTTAGTACTTGTCCGTCACGGACAAAGTGAATGGAACCTCAAAAACCTATTCACCGGCTGGCGTGACCCAGACCTAACGGAATTAGGACACACAGAAGCAAAAGCTGCTGGCAAAGTACTTGCAGAACGCGGCATGAAATTTGACATTGCTTTTACAAGCGTTCTCCAGCGCGCAGAAAAAACCTGTCAGCATATTCTCGACGGCGTAGGCCAATCAGATCTTGAAACAATTCACGACCAAGCATTGAACGAACGCAATTACGGCGATCTTGCTGGTCTCAACAAAGATGATGCTCGTAAAAAATGGGGCGAGGACCAAGTTCACATCTGGCGCCGCTCATATGACACGCCTCCTCCAGGCGATGAAGGCGAAAGCTTAAAAGATACTGGCGCACGCGTATGGCCTTATTACATGAACGAAATTCTACCGCGTGCAATGGCAGGCAACACCGTGCTTGTAGCAGCGCATGGCAACTCATTGCGCTCGCTCGTTATGGTTTTGGATCGTATGACGACAGAGACAATAACAAGCCTTAATCTCGCAACCGGCGTGCCAATGATCTATAAGCTTGATGCAGACACAAACGTCATTTCAAAAGAAGTATTGGAACTTGATACGTGAGTGAGCCAGTTCACCCGGCACAACTTCTCTTCACGGATAAACATCCGCTAACGGCATCGTTAAACATGGCGTTTGAAGTGCCGTCTAAGGGTGAACTTTGGGTACATGTGGCTGCGCCTGCAAGTTTTGCAGATGAAAGTACAACACATGTGTATTCCGGTTTTAATTCGCTATTGCTGGACACCGTTATGGGATCATGCGCAATTGGTGAATTAAAAAAGATGGAGCCGATTGCAACCATCAAGCTGAGCTGTAACCACGTCAGAAGAGCTAGTGTGGGAGAAAAACTCACCTGCAAAGCCTTTTATGATGGTGAGGAAAACCAGGTAATTTATATCCGTGGTGAAATTCATTCCAATGACAGCGGAGATTTGATTTCACACGCGATTGGCACATTCATGCTGGGAACAGCCACCAAGTCAATTCGGGAGAAAACATGATGGCTCTGCTTTCTTCGAAAATTTCAAACTGGCTTCAGGCGCAAGCAACAGATGAAGACGGTGTTTATAAAACCACCTTTGCCGAACATCATCTTGGAAATACATTTATCCGTTCACTTCATGGCGGGGTGAGTGCTTCTTTCATGGAACTTTGTGCTGAAGCCGAAACGCGAAAGCAATTGAAGAGCGACGCTGAATTACTCGTCCTTGCAAG
>CAZXZQ010000306.1:0-3343 GCA_964645215.1 uncultured Rhizobiaceae bacterium
CCCTTGTTCACAGATATCCTGTGATACTAATGGGAGCTTGACCCCAGTACAGAGGTAGCCCAATTACGCATGCTTTGAGCCCAAAGTTACAAACTTTGATTATCCGTTGAGTGTCTGCTTTTGCAATGAGCCTAGCAATAGCTCGCATGTCGTTGAAACCGAAATTCTAGCCTAATCATTTAAACCGAAAATTAAGCGAAAGTAGGAAAAGTAACATTGAGGCATTGCTTAATGTAGCCGGTTTAATAGTAGCTTCATTGCGCTTTCAAACAGTTTTGGATTCTTTTCAGTTCGAGCAGCCAGTTGTGCGCCTTCTAACAGGGGCAGTGTTGCCTCAGCTTCTAACAAGGGATCATCAACATTTTGAATAGTGCCGTCTTCTTGGCCAACAGTAAATGCCGCTTTGAGCCAATTAAGCATCATGGACCTAAAGCGGTTCATTTGGTCAATTACCTCATTTGACAGACTTTCTGTACTAGCAGAAAATGAGACGCATAGACATAAGCTTTGCCCACCATCCAATGCACCATAATAGCGATTAATCAGGGCGGAAAGTCGTGCGCTACCGGTGGTGTTATCCGCGTCGATTTCGGCGCATGCTGTTTCCAAGTCAGTGTAATACCGTTCCATCAATGCAACTGACAGCGCAGCTTTACTGGGGAAGTGGTGGTGGATGCTCGCTTTTCGGATGCCAACATCTTCAGCAAGATCGGAATAGCTAAACCCATTAAACCCGCGTGTTCTTGCAGCCCGTTCTGCAGAATTCAGAAGCGCTGTTTTGGTATCACCAGACATTTTAATTCTCTTTCTTTGTTGCGTTGAGTATCTTTAATGCGTTTTCAGCCGCTTCCAAAGCCCCCTCTATATATCCACCAAATTGTGATGCTACTTCACTGCCGGAAAAGTGCAAGGTATCGTTCCAGATATTACGCATCGCATGCGGCATCCCATAGGCGGGATGAACGTAAAGAGGATTCTTGTCTGCTTCGGTTGAAGTATTAGGATCAAAAGCCCAGTCTTTTAAGTAAAGCATCAACGGGTTTTCTGCTTTTGGACCAAAAAGCCTTACGAGTTGTGTTTCCAAAGTCTGGCGCAGTAATTGCTCATCGCGTCGCATTTGAGGGGGAACACCGATAAAACCAAATAGTGCATATGGCCCTCCCTCTGCTGGTGACGCATCATGGATTTCAACCATTGGACCTTTTCGGCTCATAGCGTCACCGGAAAGCCCTTCTTCACGCCAGAATGGCGTGTTGTAAACGGCAACAGCCTTGGCTTGCCCTGCCATCCAGGTGGAGATGCTACGCATGGTTTGAATTGTTGGCTCCGGTAGTGCTGGAGAGAACTCAATTTCAGCTGCAACACGCGGCGGCAATGCAAACACAACGCGATTTGCTTTTAATATGTCACCATTAGAAAGGGTGGCAATTATGCCATCGTCACTTTTTTTTAATCGCGTGACAGCGGAGTTCAACCGCTTATGCACATCTGGAATGCGGTCTGCAAGCGATTGGGTTAAGTTAGCCAAACCACTTTCCAACCGCCACGACCCTTGCATCGATGCAAAGCCTTGTCCGCGTTGAACTTGGCCGTTTTCATCCTCAAAACTCAATATACCATCAGCAAACTGATTGAATTTCTTCAAATTCAACCGCTCGATTAATGCAGCAATACGAGGTTGGCCAGGCCAAAACCACGCAGGCCCCATGTCAAAATAGCCTGCTTCATACTGTTCGGTCATGATGCGCCCGCCAAAGCGTTCTCGCGCTTCAACAAGTATATAATTATCGCCCTGGCTTTCCAATGCATCCGCAAGTGAAAGACCGGATAAGCCACCGCCAATGATTAGAGTTATCATTATTTAGAAAGTTTCAGATGTTCGATGTTGATCAAAAATGACACCTGCTTCGACTGCAAGTGCCGAGAGTTTACAGCACACCATTAGACTGCCGGCGGTTTTGCATGTGGTAGATGGCCAGTTTTCATCCAGATTTTGGCGCCTAATTCACCTGCTGTTACAGAAAGATTTTCCCCTTCTGGCAGACGCAACCATGCACCTTTACCCAAGGTTTCATCACTTTCAGTAACAGAACCATTGATAACCAACATTTCAATGCCACCCGCATCTGCATTTGTAAGAGTTGCGCCACTTTCAAGCTGGCTATATGTTACTGTTTCGCGTTCATCTTTGTGAAGTTCTGCAGTAGCAATTCCGTTCAATGCATCGCCTAATTCATCTGCCATATTTTTGCGGAACTGGTTACGATCATCCATATCGAACTGCCACAGTTTCACAAAGATAGTACAGCCCGGTTCAGATCCTGGGGTGTGAGCAGTAGTGGGTGGATTTCGCACATAGGTGCCTTCTGGAAAGTCACCATGTTCATCCTGAAATACCCCATCAAGAACAATGAATTCTTCACCGCCTGTATGTGTATGTTCGGAGAACTTACTACCCGCCGCGTAGCGTACGATTGTGGTGGCGCGTGCAACTTCGCCACCAATTCTATCGAGCATGCGCCGGTCTACGCCCGGCATTGGCGAAGCATCCCACTCAAGTTGGTCAGAGTGAACGACCACGCGTTCTTTGAAATCTGAATTCAGATCCATGTTTTTGTCCTTTCAACTTTAATGGAATTAAAGTTTAGCCTGCGATACTTGGGCGTGCAGCAACCTTATCGCGCCAAGCATTTAGGTTTGATAGACTCTCAGGGATTTCAACTTTAGCAAAGTCTGCAAATGCAAGTCCAGCAAAAGCAGTGATGTCTGCCATTGAGAATTCAGATCCTGCAATAAATTCGTTTTCTGCAAGAACTCCATCAAGGTATGCCATTGTTTGGCCTGCAACTTCTTTTTGTTTATTACCCCATTCATTACATTGATAAGTCTCAAGGTCAGGTCCAAGGCCAGGTGTTGCATGATGGAAATAGGCTCCAACTGCATTCAAAAGACCACTTTCCGCTCGCAGATTCATCATAGAAATTTGGGCGCGCTCTTTTGGTGTTTTACCCGTCAAAGAAGGTCCATCGAAATGGCCGTCAATATATTCGGTAATAGCCGTTGATTGTGCAATGCAACTTCCATCAGAAAGTTCTAGACAAGGCACTGCTGCGTCTGGGTTTTTGGCTTTGAAAGCCTCTGTTCTGTGCTCGCCGCCCATCACGTCGACAGGGATAAAATCAACTTTGTCAGTTACACCCTTTTCAGCCAAGGCAATGCGTACACGTGCAGGGTTAGGGAAACCTTCAACATCATAAATTTTCATAAATTTTCTACAGCAAATAATTAAGGATGTAAAAACTACCTACTATTAGGTAGAATTTTTGGCAAGCTATATGACGTT
>CAZXZQ010000307.1:0-3323 GCA_964645215.1 uncultured Rhizobiaceae bacterium
GTTTGCATCATCAAAAACAATGAAAGGTGATTTGCCGCCGAGTTCGAGCGATACAGGTGCGAAGTTTTCCGCTGAATTATGAATGATGTGCTTTGCAGCTTCTGGTCCGCCGGTGAAGGCAATTTTAGCAACCAGTGGATGTGAGGTAAGGGCGCGGCCGCATGGTTCGCCATGGCCTGTAATGATGTTAACCACACCTGCGGGAATGCCTGCCTCTTCAATCAGTTTGCCGAACTCAAGTAGAACAGCTGCGCCATGTTCTGAACCCTTAATGACAATCGTATTGCCGCTGGCGAGCGCTGGGCCGATTTTCACTGCGGTCAGAAAAATTTGTGAATTCCAAGGAACCACTGCCGCGACGACACCTAATGGCTCGCGGTGCGTGAAGACAAACATATCTTGCTTGTCGATTGGATAGGTCGTGCCGTTAATCTTGTCTGCGGCACCTGCAAAGAAATGGAAGAACTCGGCGATATATTTCGCCTGCCAGCGCGTTTCCTTGAACATTTTGCCAGTATCAATGCATTCGATCTCGCCAAGCTTTTCAGAATTTTCTGCAAGCAAATCACCGAGCTTGCGTAAGCAATGGCCGCGCTCGGTTGGCGTCATTTTAGACCATGGGCCGTTTGTAAAAGCTTCATGCGCTGCTTTTACCGCTTTATCGACGTCTTTCTCGCTTGCTTCTGGGAATGTGCACCATGGTTCATTCGTGGCCGGATTGATGCTTTCAAAGTTGCTGCGATCAGAGGCGCAGGTCCATTCGCCATTGATGAGCATTTGGTAAGGCTTAAGTGCTGCCATGACGTCTCTCTCCCAGAGGTATGATTTTGTCTGCTTCTTTTATGTCGAGTTTATCTTTGGAACTTAGCGCTTTATAGCTACCTTGATGGTAGATGAGCGGTGAGGCATCGCCTTTATTGGTAGACGTCACTTTTCCGATAAAAACCATGTGGCTGCCCGTTTGTGACGAGCTTTCTAACTCACACTGAAAGCTGGTTGAACCATGAATGATTGGTGAGCCTTCACGCGTTTCTTCAATCGCAATGCCTTTAAATCGGTTTGGAAACTTTTCGTCTTCAAGGCCTGCAAACCGAGTTGCAATTGCATCGGCATCATCACCCAAAATATTGAGGCAAAAGCATTTGTTCTCTGCGACTAACTTTGTAATGTGGCTTTTAGCATTGAGGCAGATTAATACAGTTGGTGGGTCTGCAGATACAGAGCAAAATGCAGATACAGTAGCCCCTTGTCTTCCTGCTATGCCGTCAGTGGTCACGATGCTGACGCTATTTGCGATATTACGCATTGAGTTTAGGAAGTCAGATCGTAAGTCGGTTTCGGGCACTATGTTGGTTCTTTCGAGTGAAGGATTGTTAAGCTAAAGTCGCAAAGTTACAAACATTTGTAAAATGAATATATTTGTATTATTAATTCGAATTATACGAATTTTGGTGATGTGATGAATTTAAGCGCGATTGATACATTTCTAGCAATTGTTGAGACAGGTAGTTTGGTTGCGGCCTCTCATAAGATGAATGTCACTCAATCTACCATTACTGCCAGATTAAAAGCACTGGAAGACAGTTTGGGTCAAAAGCTCTTTATTAGGTATAAAGCCGGTGCTGAGCTAACCGCTCCTGGTTTAAGGTTTAAACGGTATGCGGATGTAATGACTGGTCTATGGCATCAGGCGCGGCAGGAGACTGCGTTGCCGCAAGATGTTTCCGGACTTTGTAATTTTGGGTGTCATGCAGATCTGTGGGACGGTATGGGGCGGCAATTCTTCGATACCATCAAACAGGTGCAGCCAGAATTAGCGCTTTCTGCATGGCCGGGCAGGCATGAAGAAATGCAGCAGTGGTTGGCATCCGGCGTAATTGATATCGCACTTGGATATCAGCCTGTGATCTCGGCTAAATGTAGAAGTGAAAAACTCTACGATGAAACGCTTATTCTATATTCAACAAAGAAGAATAGTCCGGCCCGCTTTGACCCGGGCTATGTTTATGTCGATTTAGGTGAGGATTTTGGCAAAGCACATGCGATTAGTTATTCGGATGCTGATACGGCGCGCATAAGCTTTGGCAGTGCTGCATGGGCTTTGGACTATATGTTACAACATGGAGGTTCTGCATACTTGCCAAAACATCTGGCGAACGACCATTTTAAGAACGGTGTTCTGCATATTGTTGCGGAGGCTCCATCGTTTTCCAGGCCAGTGTATTTGCAGACGAATGAAGAGACGGTGGGCCTTTGGCATTGGTTGCCTGAACTCGTGAAAAGAGTTTTGCTGTTGATAGATTGATTTTTGTTGTGAATATAAGCGTTTGAAACTATTCATATAATTTGGTGTTTTAATGATCTATCGGGTGAGGATTAATATTGAATTTGGCTGACTAATACGCAAATAGGCATAAAAGCGCACTTATGTACAAAATAGTTAATTTACGTGCTAAGTGAATGGACTAATAAATACTGCATATAAAACAGAATGTTACTTCTTATTAGTCAAAAATTCTTAAACGTCACATCGGTAATTTAACGTGCTATGCAAATAAGTATGCTTGATTTTTAATGCCAGTCTCATTTAAGTAGCTTTTGTAGGGGCATCATTATAGTAATTTTTAGGTTGAGTAGTATGAAACTACGAGCACTGCTTATTTGCGCAAGTATCGCGATATCCTCCATGGAAGCAAATGCCATGAGTTTAGGGGAAGCAGTTCGTCTTGCTGTAAATGAAAACCCTGCTGCCAAAGCCGATAAAGCTGGGCTTAAAGTTGCTGCTTCGCAAATTCGCGAGAGTCAAGCAGGCCTTGGACCAACTGTAGATCTATTTGGCGATATTGGTCGTCAAAGGCGTATTAGCCCAACAGCCAGCAGCGTTAGTGGCGCTTCTGGCACATTAACAAGCAGAGAAATTGGTGTTCGCGCTAGCCTATTATTATTCGATGGGTATGAGCGTGCGAATACAATCTATCGCAGTGCTGCTCGTTTTGATGCAGCCGCATTTCGCTTGTTATCTACTTCGGAAACTCTTGCATTAAGTGCTGTTGAAGCATATGTGGATGTGCTTCGTCACCGCAGACTTGTTGGAGCAACACATACTAATATTAGACGCCATCAAGAAATTTTACGTCAAATTCGTGAGCGCGTAGCAGGGGGCAATGCACCTGCAAGTGATCGTATTCAGATTGAAGAGCGTGTCTTTGCGGCTAAAGCGGTTGCTGTTGAGGTGAAAAATGCACTTCAAGATGCTGAAGATAAGTATAAAAAAGTTATTGGACGCAGCGCAGGTAAAAAGCTGCGGGTTCCTGGTGTAAAAG
>CAZXZQ010000308.1:0-3313 GCA_964645215.1 uncultured Rhizobiaceae bacterium
CCATTAAAAAGCACATTGCCGCTTTTTAGCGCCCGCCTGCGGCGTTCAGCTCTGTTTTCAGTTTCAACTACGGTTTCAGTCTTTGATGCACTTGCTTGACCAAACATGAATAAACTCCTCGTTTTGTTTGAGGAATTAAATGCAAGTATCATGCCAGTTTGGCAGGGAAATCAACAAATATGCCAGTTCCTTGACTATGCTCAGGGCTTAAGGACAGCTTTAAATCATGTTTTTCAGCCAAATCCTTTATGATGGAAAGCCCAAAACCATTGCCTTCAGCCTGATCCGCCCCTTCTTTAAGACGCACATTATGCGCAAGTGCTGCTGCAAACTCATCGCTCGACATGCCGACACCTGTATCATGGATCTCAAACCTAAGCTTGCCATCCTGCTTGACCACGCCAAAAGAAACCTTACCCTCTTGTGTATATTTAACCGCATTAGAAACAAGGTTTGATGCAATTCGCATCAATACAAGACTATCAACATCAATCTCGTGGTCTGTAGCGGTGTATTCAAGCGCCAGCCCCTTCTCTTCCGCATCAGGCAAGAACATTTCATAGACACTCGTTAAAATCGCACCTGTTGAAAGCGTTGTTCGGTTATCATCATCTTCAGATTCATCACGTATCGCAAGCCCATCACTGGCACCTATGATCTCTGCCCCCTCTGCGGCCTCTGAAAGGTGATCAGATATCAGGCTTTCAAGATAGCCAAAATTCTGCGTCACATCCTCAAAGCTTTTATTATCCTCATTATTACCTTGCATAATATCATGCACTTTCAACCTAAGCGCATGAAGCGGTTGGCGTAGGTCATGCACTGTGTTTGATATCTGCTGGTCTTTGGATTGGGCAATGTGAGAAACCGTCTCAAACTGCTTTTCAAGATCATTAAGGCGTTGCGTAAGCTTTAAATTCCTGCGCGCCTGTTTTAGGCTTGCCTTCATACTCTCCTGGCTGGAAATTCTAATTTGATTATAGCGGTCAAGAAGACCTAGCCCCATAAAGGCTGCATCAGCAACTGAAACGACACGCAGAGTGTCCCAAACGGCAACTTCAGTCATTTCAATCCCAATAATTTCCCTTGCCATTAAGCCAAGGCTACCAATGAAAACTCCGGTCCAAGCCAACACATAAAAGCGGACCTCTTTGAAGCGCGTACGCGCCGCGTTAAGACCAGCAATCATGTACCACAGGTGCGTAATCGGGAATAATAATACCGCTAGCCATTTAAGCGTTTGAGTGTCCATAAAACTGGATCCAAAAAGCACCAGCACGGATATGCTCATCAACGCCAGAAAGACTTTGTCGACATACTTATGGTAGCGTTTGGTTTGTAAAAACGCGCGTCCGAACATCGAGCCAAAAAATATTGAAATCAGACATAAATACAATGATGCATTGCTGTTAAATTGCGGCCAGCTCGACCAAATATATTGAAAACCAGTACCATCAAGATGCATGATCAAGAATAAAGTTGTGAGCGTGCTTGCGCCATAAGCAAAAAATACAGGATTGAGGGAAAACAGAAAAACTGCCGCTGCCACCATAAACATCAAGGCCAACATGCCATAAAATATTGAATTCTTAAAAACCGTAGCATTTGCAATTGCGTTGAAGCTATCTTCTGTTTCGATGGTAAAGCGGACCTCTGATGACCCACCTGATGAATAACGAACGTAAACATCAGAAGTAGATCCAGCCTTCACTTTGACCGGAACAATGAGAAACGGATAATCAATTGGCCTGCTATCAAAACCGTCGCCCTCTGCTTGTTCTGTAATCGTGATAATCTCTCCATCTGGCCCGGTCTGATATGCATTAAAGTTGGGAAAGAAATTTTCTCTGAAAAACAACATGAAACGGTCATCGTCTTGCGTTGCATTTTTCAAACTAATTTTCAGCCATATCATTGATTTGGTGAAGCCAAAGTCGATAAATTCTGAATCAACTGCTTTAAACTCACCTGCATATTGGCTGGAAACAACATCATTTATGCCAAGGTTTGTCGTTTCATCCAGATAATAATCCACAAATCCAATAAAGCCTGACGAATCTGTCGGACCTGTAACTTCAAGCACTTTCTCTTGTGCCTGAAGACTGACAACAAGAAAAAAAGTTAAGAGTATGGATATGGCTAGCTTGTAAAATTTTGTAGCTATGCGTATGTGTGGCATAAGAACACTTCCCCAGAATAGCTGCAAAAATCATGCAAAGCACAATTATAATTGCAGACGATCATGCCCTCTCAGGAGAAGGCATTAAATCGATTCTTACCCCACTGGATAATATCAAAATTCTTGATATTGCCAATAATGGAATAGAAGCAATTAAACTTATCCGCAAGAATCGCCCCGATTGCGCGCTTGTTGACCTCGTTATGCCCGGCGCAAATGGTCTAGATGTGTTAATTGATGCAAAACGGTGGTCGCCAGACACCAAAATCGTTATTATTACCGGCAACAGCTCACCAAAGCAGTTCCAATTGCTAAAAGATGCCGGCGCTGATGCAATCTTGCTAAAAAACAGTGCACCAGAAGCAATCATTTCCAATGTACAAAGCGTTTTAGACGGGCATTATGTTTTCCCGGAAGATGTACAGGAAATCTTAGATGAGGATGGAAATGCACGCCCACTTACAAAGCGTGAATTGGAAGTATTGATTGGCGTCAGCAAAGGCCTGTCGAACCAAAAAATCTCTGAAACACTTGGCATTAGCCACAAAACAGTGGACACGCATCGCACCAATTTAATGCGCAAGTTTGAAGTAAACTCAACGCCTTCATTGCTTTTGAAAGCAATGCGAGAAGGCTATCTGGACATTTAGCTTCAACCTAGACCGTTTCATGCACTGATTAAAACGGCCCAAGTTCAACATCTGCATACAACTTCAAAAAATGGGGCGATCACCTGATTGAGTTTTTCTCACCCCAAGTTACCAGATTACACAACACAGTAATGTATCGAATCTGTGAAAGCGGTTTGAATTTTGTTTGCCCCACATTCAAACCGTCGAGGGGTCGCTTCTTACAGCGGCCCCTTCACCATAGTTAACAAAATGTAAACGGCTGATTCAAAACGAAAAATTATTGAATTTGGGGTAATCACCCTATTACTGATTTCCGCAAATATGCTATCTACATATAGCAGCATGTTTTAACTCATCATGTTGTTAAGAGTAGGCGTTCCAACCACGCCAACTGCCTGGTGTATTGCAGCCATATTGCCCCCATGTCTGCAATACACCTTTTTATTTTAAAATAACAATGGATTATAATTCCGTAATTCATAGTAAAAAATTTTATTATAGT
>CAZXZQ010000309.1:0-3306 GCA_964645215.1 uncultured Rhizobiaceae bacterium
CGCATTGAGACCGGAAAGATCAGAAGTGCCAAGTGCCTTATTGAGCAACACCATAGAGCCAGCTGGCGTACATGGCACAAAAGCTGTATCCGTTTCGCCTGTGCCAAGTTTGCCGACATTGATGAAGTGAAACCCGTCCACGTCTTTTTCAGGCGCGATGGTTTGGATAACCTTGCCCTCGTCAATATGACCAGGTAGTGGCAATTGAACGAGAATGCCATCGATATCTTTATCATTGTTGAGGCTATCAACCATGGCAAGCAAATCCGCTTCGGATGTGCTCTCTTCCATAACATGTGTCACAGAATGGAAACCACATTCGTTTGCTTTCTTGCCCTTCGAGCGCACATATACCTGACTGGCAGGATCTTCACCCACGATCACAACCGCAATGCCAGGAATAACGCCCGTATCGGCTTTTAGTTTTTCAGTCGCATTTTTAACGGTTTCAACTACTTCTGCGGCAACTTCTTTGCCATCAATTACATTCGCGGCCATGGGAATCTCCAATCGGTTCAACTTACGAATAAACTATTGTAAAACAGAGTTCGAGAACACCAAAAATGCGACGCAAAAGAATACTTTTTCGGCATGCTAAGGCCTGCCTCAAATTATGAAGCTATCTTCTTTTCTGATTTTGTTTCAGCAATATCAAGTGTTTTAGCATTGGCATTTTCAGGAAGAACATCAACGATGTCTGCAGACTGTGTCTGATCAATGATATTTTCCATTATTTCTGGTCGCCCAAAGTAGAACCCTTGCTGATGGTCACACCCAAGCTCAGCAAGTTTTTGTGCTTGCTCAAGGGTTTCAACCCCCTCGCCTACAGTCTTTAGACCAAGCGAATTTGCAAGATTAGCCACAGCGCTAATGATTGCAGCTGCATTCGCCGTTGGATCATCAAGCTTTTCAACGAATGAGCGGTCAATCTTAATTCGGTCTACGTCGAAGTCAGAAATATAAGATAATGATGAATACCCAGTCCCAAAGTCATCTAATGAAATACGAATGCCGAGATTACGCAACTGACGGATGATTGAAATGGTCAGCTCAGAATCCGTGACCATAATGCTTTCTGTCATTTCAATTTCTAGACGGTTCGGCGAAAGTCCCGAAGAAGCCAACGCGCCCAAAACAGTTTGCACAAAATTAGGAGACTGAACTTGCTTGATAGATACGTTTACTGCGACACAAGCCTCAGTTTTCCAGTTTACAGCAGCCGAACAGGCTTCGCGCAACACCCATTCACCAATCTGGATAATACTGCCGGTTTCTTCAGCAATTGGAATAAAGACTTCAGGTGAAATATTACCTTTGGTTGGGTGTTCCCATCGCAAGAGTGCTTCCATGCCAGTTTGTTCTTGTAAAGCCGCATTGCCGTCTGCACCAAGACCAACAGCCATAATGGGTTGATATGCAATTTTTAATTGACCAAGTCTAAGCGCATTACGCACATCTATTTCAAGTTCCCGCGCCGAACGATTTTCTTCATCCATTGAAAAATTAAAGCGACGCGCAACACCACGCCCACTGTTTTTCGCACGATAAAGCGCCATGTCCGCACGGTTAGTAAGTCTCGAAATTTCATCACCATCTTCAGGTGCCAACGCATACCCAACTGACGCGCCTACTTGAATATCTTTACCATCTACATTGAATGGTACGGCCATCTCATCAACAATACGTTCTGCAATTTGCTCCGCAGTTTTAGTCAAGTCACGCACGTTGTTTGAGCGGCGATCATTAGCACATGCCAGCGCAAACTCATCACCGCCAATACGAGCAATCGTCATTTCTGATGATCGGGTAAAACCGGATTCATTCATAACTGCTTTTAAACGTTCTGCAACTTGCACCAAAACATTATCACCTGCAGCATGACCTAAGCTATCATTCACAGCTTTGAAACGATCAAGATCAATTAGCATCGTGAAAAACTCAAGTTTTGAAGTGTTCCAAGACGTAATTTTCTCAGTAAATACAGTACGGTTAGACAAATCAGTTAATGAGTCATGCCGCGCAAGATATCTGATTTTCTGTTCAGCTTCAGCAGCCGCAGTTGCGTCTGCACATATACCACGGTAGCCCACAAACTCATTATTTTCATATTGTGGTTTACCGCGCGCCATAATCCAGCGCGTCTCTCCTGATTTCACATCTTCAACTGTTAACGTAATATCATGAAATTCTTCTTGTGCATCCAAGGCTTCCATTAAACGCTGCATGCTTTGCTCACTCTCAAAGGTCGTATACTCCCAAGATAATGAATGCACTGGAGTATCTTTCAACATCTCTTGACTGACACCCATCATTTCCAGAACTTGTTGTGGAGCACGCACGGCATAACCATTGGCATCTGTTTCCCACAACCATTCACTTGCTTGCGCTTCGTAATCCTTGAGAAGCAGATCAATGACTTCACTTTTCTCAATGAGTTCTTCTGAATTTTGAAATGTTTGGAACGCAGCTTTCGCACGCTCTAAAATGCTTGCAATAAATCCAAAGCATGCAACAACCGCAAAAAATGCCATCGTGAAATCTGCGAGTTGTCCGCTAGAAATACCAGCATAAATTGCAACAGCAACATGATTTACAGTCGCAACTAACACCCAAGCAACTGCCGCTTGCGGAACCCGGGCTAATGACCCAGCCCCTGCAGCCATAATGCCAACCATCACGGCCGTAACCAAACCAAATTGACCGCCATCAAAACCAAAATACATAAACCCAATAGGTGCGCACCAAAGGGCTGAAAGAACGGCAGAAGACATAACAAGCTTTTGAACTGAGTGTTGTGAGCCTGTGCTTCTAAACTCTTTTTTGCGGTTAGTGCGTATTTTGTAGAGGGTGTATAATGACGCGGATGAAATAACCAACACCCAAATGCCAAGCAATATGTTCATCGCTGTATTTGCGCTTATAAGATTAACAAATAAGAGAGAGGCAAAAATGACATTGCCGATCATCATCGGCTCTGTGAGCGTTTTCACCGAATCCATTTGGTGCTGTCTAAACTTACGTGCGCTAGCATCACCAAACTGCTGAGGATCTATTTTTTCCAGAGCAACCTTACATGAGCATAATTGATAGCACTTCGAAAGTGCTTTTCTTAAACCAAACATTTACCGCTACACCCCTGAAGCTACAAACTATGTTTAGCGGCACCCAAATTCTGGTTCTCTACGCAAAGATTGCGCGTAAAACAACACATACCTCTAATATCAACAAAAGGTTAGCGAAAAAAAATTAATGATCAGTCAAAATCTTGCAAATAAATAATGATATCACCTAAGTATCAGAAACTTA
>CAZXZQ010000310.1:0-3265 GCA_964645215.1 uncultured Rhizobiaceae bacterium
ATCCGGCAGAAGGTTATTTCCATGGCTGCTATGCGTTTACGCTTGAAGAAACAGGAGAATATGCATTGGCTGAAAAGCGCGGTCGTTTAGCGCTTGAACTTGCACCAGATGATGCATGGGGCCTTCATGCGGTAAGCCATGTGTTTGATATGACTGCCCGTCCTCAAGAAGGGTTAGACTGGATTTCAGACAAACAATCAGCATGGAAACATTGCAATAACTTTAGCTACCACGTGTGGTGGCACATTGCGCTTATGCACCTCGACCTAGGCAATTACGATAAAGTATTGGAGCTTTATGATGAAGACATCAGACAAGACAAGACTGACGACTACCGTGACATATCAAACGCGACTTCTGTTCTACTGCGGCTCGAGTTCGAAGGTATCGATGTTGGAAACAGGTGGCAGGAACTTTCCGGGATCTGCAGCAATCGCACAGAAGACAATTGCGTAGCATTTGCTGATCTTCATTACATGATGGCACTCATAAACAGCGACGATCAAACAGCAACCAACAATCTACTATCAAGCATGCAATCTTGCGGTGAAACTCGCCATCACTGCGAAATGACTGCAGCAATTACGCATCCAGGCCTTATGGCAGCACAAGGTTTAGAAGCTTTCCGCGATCATGACTTTAAGACAGCTTATAGCTGCCTTGCAGAATCTCGCCCAACTCTCCAAGACATTGGTGGGAGCCATGCACAGCGCGACATTTTCGAACGCCTAGCTATTGAATCAGCACTCAAAGGTGGTCTTTTAACCGAAGCAAAAACACTGTTAAGCGAACGTGATCTCCATCGCGGACATAAGGATGGGTATTCGCATCGCAGGTGGGACGCGCTTGAAGAGGCTTCAAATCCTCGTGTTCTTGCAACGGCATAACTTGCAGCGCTGATATTGGGCTGTTAAGAGCATTTCAAATTATTTTTTTAATACTAAAAAGCCGGTGAGTTTTTCACCCGGGGTATAATAAATTGAATACAAAAGATATTTCTGAAACGCGTACTGAAGTTACAAAAAGAAAGCGCGACCCACGTCTCGATTTCTTCCGTGGCATCGGCATGTTCATCATCTTCATGGCACATACGCCTGGAAACTGGTTTACACTATACATTCCCGCACGATTTGGCTTTTCAGATGCAACAGAAATTTTCGTCTTCTGTTCTGGCATGGCATCCGCAATCGCCTTTGGCAAAATCTTTGAAAATATCAGCTGGTTGATGGGGGCGATCAGGATTATCCATCGCATGTGGCAGGTTTATTGGGCCCATATTGGCCTCTTTTTCGTCACCCTTACGCTGGTAATCATTCAGTCAGGCATCGCCGCGACCGGAGATCTATGTGCATATAACCCGGACCGCTTCTGCATCACCGATGGCGCGGAGCCATGGGACTATGTCGGCCGCCTCAACATTATCCATCTATTACAGTCAACAAATGGCATTGATGGCGTGGCAGGTACCACAGCAGCACAAAACCTGCTTGGCATAATGACGCTCTCTTGGGTACCAAACCTATTCGACATCCTGCCCATGTATATTGTTATTCTTGGCCTTATCCCAATCGTGATGGGCATAAAAAGATTGACCAACAAATATGTTGCTATGGGTTTCATCATTATACTTTGGCTTGTTGCGCAAGATTGGTTCGCTTATCTCTTCGGCTTCTCACAAGGCATTAACCTGCCTGCCGAACCATGGTCGAATCGTGGGTGGTTCTTTAACCCGTTTGGGTGGCAGCTTGTCTTCTTCACTGGTTTTTGCTTCATGATGGGGTGGTTGCCAAAACCACCGGTGAAGGTTTGGCTCGTCGCGCTTTGTGCTGTCATTGTATTTCTCTACATTCCGTTTTCGTTCTGGGGCATTGTAAACAGTGTAGATAATGTCTTCTTAAGCCAAGAAGCGGCACGCTCTCTCTTTGGGGTTGAGAGCCTATCTGAACTCGTCCGAGAACCTTTTTATGAAAAATATAAAGACCTAGAACCCTTTACTATTTTCCAGACGGCACGCATCAACTATTGGGAATTCATGGAGAAAAGCGACGTTGGCATTTTGCGCTATATGCACTTCTTATTCCTTGCTTACGTATTCTGGTCACTCGCTGGCGAAGGTGGTAAAAACCTCGACTTTAAAGGCACGATCGGCAAAACATTCGTGAAGCTCGTACACAAGGTTGGTCAGCAATCCTTGGCCGTGTTCCTCACAAGCATCGTGCTTGCACGCTTCTGCGGTTTCATAATCGATATCATCGGCAAGAGCTGGCCGAAAATGATTTTGGTAAATGGCACCGGCATCATCATTCTGATCTGTGTTGCTTACTTTGTCGGGTGGATTAAAAAATCACCTTGGAAAACAGCACAGTCAAGAACGACTGGGATGTAATCTAAGGAAATAAATACACTTTCCCTGTATTCATGCCCGACAAAGCTGCGGGTAGTTTCTCATGCGCATCTGCAATTGAGATTTTCTCCGCAACGTCTGTTTGCCAATTACCGGATGCAAACATTTGCTGCACTTTCATGCCCGCAGCCATTTGCACTTCTGGCGGCTGCACCTTCATCCATTGCGTGAGCCAGAAGCCTTCAATCTGCTTGCCCATAAAAATAAACTGCCCCATCTGCGTGAGTGTCGGGTTTTCAGGAGAAAGCTTGCCATAGGCAATCCACCGTGCACCACTTGGCATGGCTGTGAAAATATCTGCCGCCGTTTGGTCGGCTACTGCATCTAGCATTACACGCGGCTTTAGTTCTTTCATGATGGCTTTTAATTCATCTGCAAACCCATCCGCAGTTGAGTTCAACACATGCGTGGAGCCATAGGCTTTCAAGCTTTCCACATGCTCATCCCGTCGCACAATAGAAACAACAGGCATGCCCTCTTCTTTTGCAAGACCAGCGATGAGCTTACAAAGTTGGCTTGAAGCAGCTGTCATGATGAACGCACCATTGCCGTTTTTCTTAGCTTCCTCATACATGCCAATCGCTGTCATTGGATTTACCAGCAATGCGGCAGCGTCTTCGTCACGCACATCATCACGCACCGGCACGCACATAGCTTTTTCAGAGATCGCATAATCAGCCCAAACACCTGACGCTGAACCAAAGAAACCAACCCGCTGGCCAACAAGCTTTTCAGCGCCCGCACCTGCTTTGACAACTTCGCCTACGGCCTCGAACCCGGCAGGCACACCAGCGCGGCGTGGAATGCCATATTCACCCTTGATAAAATGAAGATCAGAAGGATTAATACTCGCAAGCTTTA
>CAZXZQ010000311.1:0-3249 GCA_964645215.1 uncultured Rhizobiaceae bacterium
ATTATGAACCCTTCTAAGGTGGTCGGTTTTTCGGAGTAAAGTTTTTAGAGTATGCATATCCTGACGCGGTTCCTTGTTTTTATTGGATTTTTGCTCGTCGTCGTGCTTTTTGGTGCGCTGATTGCGCCGTCTTTTGTGGATTGGGATCGATTTCGCAGTGAGTTTGAAATTCAAGCAACACGCATAATTGGTCAACCCGTCAAAGTTGGCGGCGATACACGCGTTCAATTTTTACCGCTGCCGTTTTTAAGTTTTCAAGGCCTTGAGGTTGGTGAAAACGATGATGGTTCGCCCTTGATGACGGTTGAGGAATTTTCGCTCAATGCAGAACTTTTCCCATTTCTGTCTGGTGAAGTGCGCATTGTCGATATGGAAATGCGTAAGCCGCATGTTAATCTGCAGGTTGATGAAAATGGCACGATTGCATGGACCAATCCTGAAGTGCAGATCGTTAAGCCTGAACAAATCAATATTGAAAAGCTAAATGTTGTCGATGGATCTATTAGCATTGAGGGGCTGACTGGCGGGCGTACGCTAACACTTGATACGATCAATGCTGATATTAATGCAAAGTCGATTATTGGGCCTTGGCGTATTGAGGCGAATGCGAATGTTGAAGGTGTGCCTTCGAACATAAGTATTTCTACAGGTACCTATCAAGACAGTGGCGAAATACGTCTCAAAGCAGAACTTGAGCGCAAGGATAACCCATATGCATTAATGTTGGATGGCCCATTGCAACTTGAAGAGAATACACTTTTCTGGAGTGGGGATTTTAAGGTTCAGCCATTTTCTCAAACCAAAATTGTTGAGATGGTTGAACAAGTTCAGCCACTACCGGTTTCCACAGAAGGTAAGTTTGTAGCGCAGCCAAAAAATGTAGAAATTTCTGAATACCGCATGGATATTGGGAATGTTGATGACCCATACACGATTACCGGCATTGCAAACATATCAATTGATGACGAGATAGCGTTCATCGCGCAAGCAGATGGCCGCCAAATAGATCTCGATCGCATACAACAGGCTGAAAGTGCAGCCAAGCAATCAGGCTCTTTAGAAGAGCGGATTGAGACACTTCGCGCAATCATCGAGAAAGTGCCTGTGCCTGCGGTTAAGGGCGAGATTGACCTTATCTTACCAGCCATTGTTGCTGGCGATACTTATATCCGTGATGTCAAAGCTAAAATCTCACCGATTAGAAATGGTTGGGATTTGCGTTTCTTTAATGCAACCTTCCCCGGCAATACATTGCTTGAGGCGCAAGGGCGAGTAGGGCTTTTTGATGATTTTGGTTTTAACGGCAAAATGTTGCTTGCATCGCGTCAACCATCCGGCTTTGCCAATTGGGTGTCGGGAGAGGTTAGTCCGCAGTTTCGTCGCTTAAAAGCAGCAGGGTTTTCAGCCAATGTAACAATTTCGCAGAAACAAACGACGTTTCAAAACCTCGAACTTCAATTAGATGATGCCCGGCTTAAGGGTAAGCTTCAACGCATTTCATCGCCTGGTAAGCGCCCAGCTATCATTGCTCAACTTGCAGGAAACCGTGTTAATATTGACGACCTGCAAGCCATCTATTCTTTGGCTCAAGATAATAAAGAAGCAAACAGTCTGGTAACCCATGATCTAAACGTGACGATCAAGGCTGACTTGTTTGAAGCTAAACTTAAAGAGCTGCCGGTTATTGCAAAAGGGGTTGATGCGCAGGTTAATATTAGTGATGGGCGCGTTTCGCTTGATCGCTTGAAAGCAGATGAATTTTATGGCGCTGCGATTAATACAAGTGGGCGAATTGATAAGCTACTTACCAAGCCAGATGGCAATATCAAGCTAGAGCTGGAAGCTGAAAATGCTGGCAATCTTTTAAAGTTTATTATGCAATTCACGGATGAAAAGCCTTTCTTTACGAACCTCTTGGCTGATCCTGCATTGTTGACAGATACACGCCTATCCGTAGAGCTGGACACGCGTGCGCAAGATGAGGGCGCGAAAGGGCAGTTGATTGTAGGTGGTGTATCTGGCGGTACGGACATTGATTTCCAGTTATTATTTGATGGCGCGATCGATGATCTTTCAGCATTGCCGATCGAAATCAACACAAAGCTTTCGAATGATAAACCTGCGATGCTTCTTCAGCAGGCTGGTATAGAAACTTTGCCAAGTGAGATTGCCAATGCACTGGGTGGAAACGTTTCTGGCGCATTAAAGGCTGATGTTTTTCTTAAAGGCCTGCCCGCGAAAGGCATGGAGACGCAAGTTCTTTTGCTTAATGAAGAGGCAACGCTTTCTGCAAAGGGACAGCTGACTACTAATGACGCTGAGAATTTTAACGCCAATCTGGAAGTGACACTTGGCTCTGGCAATCTACTTCCAATGATGGTTTTAACAGGCATTGAAGCGCCGGGTCTTGTGAGCGGCAAAGCATTGCCAGTTTCCGCTTCTATGCAGTTTCAAAATTCAGAAATTGGTTATACGTTTGATAAACTCTCCGGCCAAATTGCTGGCAATCCGTTTTCTGGCAATTTGCTGCTGCGCAAGAAGGATGTTTCAAGGCCAAGACTTGAAGGTGAAATGACCTTTGGTGAGTTGAGTTTTCCTATTGTTGCGGAAGCGGTTCTTGGCATTCATGGCGGTGCACCGCAAATCGAAACCTTGGATAGTGGGGCGGCAAATTTCCGTGAAGCGTTATATGTAGGGAGTGATGCACGGCTAAAACTTTCTGCAAATCAATTGACATTCAATGGAAATAACAAGGGCAAAAATGCACGTCTGGAATTAGTCATGCTTGATGGCAAGATTGATGTGAACACCCTTCAATTTGAATATCTAAACGGTTTATTTAAAGGCGCTGCCAGCCTTCAAAACACCAATGGTACTGTGCTTGCAAACGCTAATTTTAAATTGGAAAAAATCGATGGTGGCGAGCTGATTTCTTCGCAAGGCATATCCGATAGCGTTAACAGCACGATGACGATATCTGGAACGCTTGAAAGTACAGGCAGAAGTTATGACGCGCTTATACGTAATCTTGCCGGTGACGGCATTCTGGACGCAGGTAAAATTATAGTGGATGGCTTTTCACCAATGAGCTTTGATGAAATTTTGAGCGAAACCAATGATGAAGATTATGAGATAACTGCTGAAAACGTTTCTAGCCTCGTCAAAAAAACCAGCCTTACAGCGACCACGCAGATAGATAAAATTAGTGTGCCGTATTCTATTTCCCGCGGGCAATTGCGTGTTCGCAAT
>CAZXZQ010000312.1:0-3239 GCA_964645215.1 uncultured Rhizobiaceae bacterium
ATGTGCGTTCTGATGAAGATCAGCAGATAGATTTTGCATTACCAGAAGACTTGGCATCTGATGTGGATGGGGATGTGCTGGCATTTAGCGCTGCACGAGCATCTGGTGCGCCTTTGCCAGATTGGCTAACTTTTAATGCGGAAACAAAACGCTTTATAGGTACGCCGCCAGCAAACTTCTTTGGAACGTTGTCGATTGCAGTCGTGGTATCTGATGGTGAATTACAAGCGTCATCCGAGTTTGACCTTGTTATTGATCCTGTGAATGACGCACCAACAATTTCTGCGCCATTCTCCGATAGATTTATTGATGAAGATGAACTCTTTGACATTCAGCTACAGCAAGATTTGTTCTCAGATGTAGAAGGTGATGAGCTTACATATAGCTTTGAATTGGCAGATGGAAACGCGCTTCCATCATGGATTAATGCACGAGCAGAGTTCTTGAGATTAGATGGACGTCCGCCACAAGACTTTAATGGTACGGTTGATATTCGTATTATTGCTTCTGATGGGCAGGATGAAGTTTCTGATATCTTTAGTCTAACTGTCAATGCTGTGAACGATGCACCATTCTTGGTTAATCCTCTTCCTGATTTCTTCACAAATATTAATGATGAGGAAGATCCGTTAAACTCTGATGTAGAGATATTCACGGGTGAAACGTTTACTATAGATATCCCACAAGACACGTTTGATGATGTTGAAGGTGATCCTTTACAATTTGCAGCATTGCTTGCAGACGGCAATTCATTGCCGGACTGGCTGACTTTTGATGGAAGTGAGCTTACAGGCACAGCGCCTTCTGATGCAGCAGGCGATTATGAGATTGAAATTCGCGCAACTGATGGTGACCTGATAGCATCTGACCAGTTTGTATTTACAATTCAGCAAGCGGAAGATCAGAACGCTGCACCTGTCGCACAGGATGATGGTGTATTTGATACGCGCGGTGAAATTCCAATTCAAATTTCTGCCGATGTTCTGCTAGCAAATGACTTTGATGCAGATGGTGATTTGCTTCAATTCGTCAGTGTTGCGGATAGTGCTGGTGATGCTAATGCGGGTCCACAAAACGGAACTGTTACAATAGATAATACCGGTGTTATTACATATATTGCAGATACTGGCTTTGTAGGTGAAGACCAATTCGATTACACGATTACAGATGGGGCTGCGGTCGCAACTGCTTCCGTAAATGTTCGGGTGGATGAACCGTTTGATAATGTCGAAAACGGCGGTGAAGGAAATGATGTTCTGATTGGTGATTTCAGAAGTGATAATTTCCTAAACGGCGGTGCAGGCAGTGACCTTCTTATTTCCGGGCGTGGTGATGATACACTTATTGGCGGTGCAGGAAACGATTTACTATTTTCGGGTAGGGGAGCTGATACCATTAGTGGTGGCAGTGGAAATGACATTGCTTTTGCTGGGCGTGGTAGAGATAATATCGATGGTGGCAGTGGAAATGATTTGATTTTTGCTGGACGTGGTAGAGATGTCATCAGTGGGGGCCTGGGTAATGATTTTATCTTTGGTGGCCGTGGCTCAGATACATTTATCTTCAATGAAGGAGATGGCACTGATTTTATTTTCGATTATCAAGAATCTCGTGCATTTAGGCGCTTTACGATTGAGGGTGATAAAGTTCAATTGAACGTTGATGGAATTGAAAATTTCGATGATCTATTAGCAACTGGACAGCAACAAAATGGCGGTGTGTTGTTTGACTTTGGTGATGGAGACGCGATCTTCCTTGCTGGTACACAGCTTTCAGCGCTTGATAAAGATGACTTTACGTTCTTCTAGGATGCGCTTCGAAAGCAATGAGTTAAGTTTGAGTGGTATTGAGTAATGCGTGACAGGGATGTTGTAAGAGTTCATTTTAAAAAAGTCCGAAAGGGCTTTTGGAGTGTTGGTGTTATAAGTTGTGTAGTGAACCTGCTTATGCTCACTGGACCAATTTTCATGCTACAGGTTTATGACCGTGTGCTTACAAGCCAATCAGTGCCAACACTTGTTGCTTTGTCTGTGCTTGCTATCAGTCTGTATGCTGCAATGGGGCTGTTTGAGTTTTTTAGAAAACGAGTTTTATCCAGGGTGTCGCATTGGTTAGATAGCAGCTTATCGCCACTTGCTTTCCGTTCCTGGATGGTGCGTTCACTAGGTGGACATGCGCCTGGCTATAAGCCAATACAAGATTTAACGACTTTACGGGGTTTTATCTCTAGTCCAACTATTTTGGCGCTTTTTGATTTACCTTGGTTCCCAATTTATCTTGGCGTTGTTTATTTATTGCATGTTCAATTGGGACTTCTGGCTACTGCTGGTGTTGTTGTTGTTATTATTCTCACATTGTTGAATGAGTGGTTGAGTAGCCGCCATATGGGAATGGCAGCACAGGCTGATATTGTTGAAACACGCTTTGCCGAGCAAGTGCAACGTAATGCAGACAGTGTACTTTCAATGGGCATGCTCTCTAATACAAGTAAGGCTTGGACTGGTTTGCGTAATGCTGCTCAAGTGCATTCGCAAACAGGCTCTGAGCGCAGTGAAGGCTTTACTGCCAGCTCCAAGGCTTTCAGGATGCTGTTACAGTCTGCAATTCTTGGTTTTGGTGCATATTTAGCGCTTCAACAGGAAATCACAGCAGGTACAATTGTTGCCGCCTCTATTATTGCCGGACGTGCATTAGCACCAATAGATCAGACGCTTGGTGGCTGGAAAATGATTAAACGGGCTCAACTATCTAGAAAAAGGTTGAGCGAGTATCTTTCTCGGGATGCTGAAGAGCCAGAGCAAACAGTTGAGTTGCCCGCTCCAACAGGCATAATTGAGTTTGATAATGTTTCAAAATTAACACCAACCAATGATCCTTCGGCCAACAAAGTGCCTATATTGTCGAACATAAAGTTCAGCTTAGCACCAGGCGATGGGCTTGGTGTTATAGGTCCCAGTGCGTCTGGGAAATCCAGTTTAGCAAAGCTTTTAGTTGGACTTTGGATGCCAGATCAAGGCAGCGTTAGGATAGATGGTGCCACTTTTGAGCAATGGGATTTAAATCAAATAGGTAGCAACATTGGTTACTTGCCGCAGCATGTTGAGCTTATTCATGGCACGATTGCTCAAAACATTGCGCGTTTTGACCCTGAGGCTGATCATGAAGCAATTGTGGAAGCAGCTAAACTGGCAGATGTACATGAAATGATATTGGGTTTTCCGGATGGATATGGAACTAAT
>CAZXZQ010000313.1:0-3228 GCA_964645215.1 uncultured Rhizobiaceae bacterium
AACCGCGAACGCAGATGACTTAAAGCCACTTGAAGTGCAACCTCACCTGATCATGGATGCGAAAACTGGCGATGTGCTTTCGCATAATAAAGCTTTCGTGCGCTGGGCGCCTGCCTCTCTTACAAAACTCATGACATCTTATACCGTATTGAAAGCATTAGAGCTTCAGCATGTGGCGATGAATTCGCCAGTGCGGGTGTCAGAAGCAGCGCTTGCGCAGCCGCCCTCTAAAATGGGATTGCCAATCGGAACCATTTTGACGGTTGAAGCTGCATTGAAGATTATCATGGTGAAATCGGCCAATGATATTTCTGTGGCACTTGGAGAGGCGATTGCCGGCAGTGAAGAAGGGTTTGTGCGTCTGATGAATTCGCATGCGCGGCGACTTGGTATGCGTGACACACAGTTCGTGAATACGCATGGTCTGCACGAACCGGACCAATATACGAGTGCGCGTGACATAGCTGTACTCACACTTGCAATCATCAAAGACTTTCCTCAGCATGAAGCGCTTTATCGCATTCCGGCTATCCGATTTGGAAATCGCCGCTTGCGAAATCATAATGCCTTGCTTTCAAGGTTTCCGGGCACGATTGGCATGAAGACAGGCTATGTTTGTGCGTCAGGGTTTAATGTGGTGGTAAGGACCGTGCGTGAGGACCGTGAATTAATTGCTGTTGTTTTGGGCGGTAAATCTGGCCTTGCTAGAAATGTACGCGCGGCGCGGCTATTAACGGAAGCGTTCTCAGGTGAGTTTGGCACAAGTGGTATTCAGTTTGATCAATGGCGTCGACCAACTGATGTTTCTGATACGCCTGAAGATATTACATATGAACTTTGCCCTGGAAAATACGCCTATATTGCGACTGATGCCACGCCAGATGTGCGGCCTGCCAGTGCGCCTAAAGCGCCGCCTGCCACCATTGTGGATGTTGTGCTTGATGAAGCAAAGCTTGCAGAAGTTAATGCACGTGAACCAAAAATCATATTGCCAACGCGTTCGCCTTCACCACCTCAAATTGCAGCAGTTGTTCCGCAGGATGAAGCGGAAGAAGAAATTCCAGAAGATAAGCCCCCAAGCCTTCGAGATTTGGCTGAAATTTATATGACACCGCGTCAAAAAATAGCGGAAGATGTGCGTGTTGAGCTTGGCGGCGGGGTAGGGCCAAACCCCAACGGCATCAAGCACACGGATGGCGGGCCGTATGTGCCGCCGATTCCTGTGCCGACACCTAAACCGGGGCTTGATTTACAGGCGAGCAAGGAATAGAGATATTTTCTTGTAAACCTTCCTAATTTAAGAATTTACCGGAGCATCATTATGGGCATTAAAGCCGACAGTCTTTTACGTGTGAAACCTTCTGCCACAATCGCAGTGTCACAAAAGGCACGTGAGCTGAAACAAGCAGGTCGCGATGTGATTGGCCTTGGGGCAGGCGAGCCTGATTTTGATACGCCGGACAATATCAAACAAGCAGCAATTGATGCGATCCAGCGCGGTGAAACGAAATATACCCCAGTGCCCGGCATTAATGAATTGCGCGAAGCAATTTGTGCGAAGTTCAAACGCGAGAACGAGCTTGATTATACGCCTGACCAAATCATCGTCGGCACAGGTGGCAAGCAGATTTTGTACAATGCATTTGCAGCCACGTTAAACCCGGGCGATGAAGTTCTCATTCCCGCACCTTACTGGGTGAGTTACCCTGATATGGTTCTCTTGAATGGTGGTGAACCAAAATTTGTTGATGCAACGCTTGAGAATAATTTCAAGATTACCGGTGCGCAGCTTGATGCAGCGATTACGCCAAAAACCAAATGGATTATTTTCAACTCGCCATCAAACCCATCTGGTGCTGCATACTCTTATGACGAGCTAAAAGACATTACCGATGTCTTGATGAAGCATCCTCATGTCTGGGTGTTGACTGATGATATGTATGAGCATCTTTGTTATGGCGATTTTAAATTTGTAACACCGGCGCAGGTTGAGCCGGGCCTTTATGATCGTACACTTACGATGAATGGTGTTTCAAAAGCCTATGCCATGACAGGCTGGCGTATTGGGTATTGCGGCGGGCCGATTGAACTCATCAAGGCAATGAGCCTTGTACAAGGCCAATCTACTTCCGGTACATGTTCAATCGCACAATGGGCGGCTGTTGAAGCGCTTAACGGTACGCAGGACTTTATTCCGGAACGCCGTGCCGAATTTGAATCACGCCGTGATCTTGTGGTGTCCATGCTCAACCAAGCAAATGGCATTAACTGCCCGGAGCCGGAAGGTGCGTTTTATGTTTATCCTTCTTGCGCTGAGCTCATCGGTAAAAAAACGGAAGCAGGCAAAGTGATTGAAACGGATGAAGATTTCGTCACAGAGCTTTTGCAGGCAGAAGGTGTTGCCGTGGTGCATGGTTCTGCTTTCGGGCTTGGGCCAAATTTCCGTATTTCTTATGCTACGTCTACTGAAGCGCTGACTGAAGCTTGTGAGCGTATTCAGAAATTCTGTAATTCTTTGACATAGGTCGCGATGATTGAAAAACTCTTTTTGTTGGATGGTAGGTGTGTGGGATAAAGCTCTCAACCCGCGTTCGTCGTAATTGTTTTATGCACGGTAAACCCAATCTGTTTGATGCTTTTGATTTTAAATTGCGTCTTGGATCATTCTTGAAAATAGATTTCCCCTGTCATTCTGCAAAGTTTAACGTCAGTCACAACATTTTCGATGTGGCTCACACCATTTCGCCGGTTAAGGCTTTACAAACAAAGCAAAATTATTAAAACATCCCTTACGATGTAAACTACGCATTTGCCCGCGGTTCTTAACCGCTTGCGTTGAAATGCTCTAAAAGCTGGGGATTTTATATGTACCGTTGGATTTCTACACAGGCTCGCAATGCCTGTTTAACTGCAGCCCTTGCTGTGTCGTTTTGTTGTACAATGATGGAACATGCAAGCGCCTGGACAGAGAACTTCATCCCAATTAACGTTCGTGATGAACCCTTAGGACAATGCTCTATAAGATTGGAAGCTGAGAATAATGTTCGCGTTACTGAACGTGATGGGAGAATAACACGCTTCTTTGATCCCGCAATTCGGATACGTATAGATTTTCCATCAAGTGGTGAGGCTCATGCTGGAGGATCTGAAATCAGTGGTAATGAAGTAAATACTCTCCCGGCCGCCGGTGTTAGGGTTGCGTTAACTGCCGATGATCTTAGCACAGAG
>CAZXZQ010000314.1:0-3215 GCA_964645215.1 uncultured Rhizobiaceae bacterium
CGACTGTTTATTGTTTTCATTGAGAAACCCAGAGTTCTATAATTAATAGAGTTTTAACATAAAGCCTACAATTCATTTCAAATTACATAGCCATACCAAAACATATCTAAATTATTCTCGTATAGGTTGTGTCTGTGCTGAGCAGAGCATATGGAGTTCAACAAGACGGGGCTCCGCAAAACGATATATCTAATGATGGATAAATCGCTCTGCTGTGCCTGTTGACCTCCATAATCTTAAACCAAAATAAGGATTAGTATTATGGTACAGGTAGGTAACATGAACATTTCGCCAGTATTTGGCACAAACAAAGACGACACAATCAGGGCTACAGGACGTGACGATGTCATATCAGGCTCTGCGGGTGACGACCACATTCAAGGCTTAAGCGGGCATGATGAGATTTTTGGCGGCACAGGGAATGACACCCTGCTCGGTCAAAATGGCAATGATGTCATCTATGGCAATGGCAAACCCGCATTTGTTGATTTATCCAGTCTCACAATGGTTGAAAGCAGAACTGCAACTGTGACATTCATGAATGAAGGTGCTGGGTATCGCAACTCTCTCGGCGTTTATGAATTTGACACAGATGGCAAAATCTCAAATGTACAAATCCTTTTCGCAAATGCCTCAAAGCAATATAGCGGAGGAGATCTGATTGCGGGTCAATCACAAGTATCATTTGATGTGAATGCTGGCAGTCAACTTGGCTTCTTTGTCGTTTCAAACGGCTATGGCAAAGGATCAGAAAACCAAGTAGCACTTGACGCACAAACTGGAACGTTTGCCTTACGTCATGAAGACGGAAGTGCCGGCAATATAAACAATGGTCCGGTTGAGCTATACCACGTGAGTGAAAACGGTCAGGAAACACATGTTAAGAGCCAATATGGCAATGATCTCTATCATTCGGCCACTAAAGAGAGCGACCAGCATAGTTTGAACCCTGACAACTATTCGCATGTTGTTGGACGCGCCTCTTCCGTAACTGGCGAGCTTCTTATTGGTTTTGAAGATTTACGCGGCGGCGGCGATAATGACTATGATGACACAGTTATCCTAGTTGAACTTGGTCAACAAAATATTGTCGCACAATTACCAACACCAAATGCTTCAGGCAATAAAGCTCCGGATGATGATATTATCCATGGCGGCAATGGTGACGACAAACTCTACGGTATTAGTGGTGATGACATCATCAATGGCGGCGAAGGTCACGATGAGTTAAACGGCAATTCCGGTGATGACGAATTATTCGGCAATAACGGTAATGACGTACTCTTAGGCCAATCAGGCAATGACTATTTGTCCGGCGGCAATGGCAATGACGAACTGGAAGGCAACTCCGGTGACGATGAGCTGCATGGCAATAGCGGCAATGACACGCTACTGGGTGGTAGTGGCTTGGATGTTCTCTTCGGCGACGGCGGCGATGACACTTTAAGTGGCAATGCTGGTGATGATGTCGTTAACGGTGGCAGTGGTAAAGATACGCTCAACGGCAACTCCGGTGACGATATATTGAATGGTGATGCTGGTAATGACACATTAAACGGTCATTCAGGTGATGATACGCTCAATGGTGGCTCCGGTGGCGATAGGCTCGTTGGCGGTGGCGGCGATGATACGCTTGATGGTGGTTTGCATAATGACAAACTCTATGGTGGCTCAGGCGCAGACACGGTCTTCGGCGGGCTTGGCAATGATTATATCAATGCAGGTTCAGGCGATGATGTGATTGAGGCTGGCCTTGGCCGCGATACGGCTATCGGCGGATCAGGTGCAGACCTCTTCGTGATCGCTGAATATAATAGTGGCGACCGTGACCGAATTCGCGATTTCTCACATGAAGATACGCTTGATTTAAGCTATTTTGATTATTTCAGCTATGATCTACTATTTGATACCGCATCTGAACGATCAGGAAATACAACCTTCCAACTGACAGATGACTATTCATTGAGACTTGATAATTTCTCTTTGGCAGAGTTTGAAGTCTCAAACTTGGATGAACTGATCTACATCTAATAATAAGAAGAAAAGAAACTTTAGGCCGGGGCATTTGCTTCGGCCTTTTTTGTTTTAATTCCTTAGTTGGTATTCCAAATCTGTGTTAGTGATCGGTAATGACAATTTCCACTCCTGCTGATTCACATCTCAAACCATGGCAAACGCCTGCAGTTCTGCTGATGGGCATGGCTGCCGTGATGCAAATCGCATTTGCCGCGTGGATGTTACTCATCAACAATTACGCGATAGAAGTGTTATCATTCACAGGGCGTGAAATTGGCATCCAACAATCAATTCGTGAAATTCCTGGGTTTCTAGCCTTTACGGCAGTATTTCTGCTGTTCTTGGGGAGAGAACAAACCTGGGCTTATATATCGATGATTGTGTTGGGCATCGGGGCAGCATTGACCGGGATGTTCCCTACTTTCACCGGCTTTTTAGTCATGACATTCATCTCGTCACTTGGATATCATTATTACGAGACCATGCATCAATCATTGTCACTGCAATGGTTATCTAAGAAAGAAGCACCGGGTATAATGGGTAAAATTTTGGCTGCAGGTTCAGTTGCCCAACTTTTAACATTTGGCCTTGTGTTTGTTGCATCAACATGGCTCGCGATGAACTTCAGCGGCATCTATATGTTGACGGGCCTGCTTACCGTATTTGGTACACTTATTTTGTGGGTAGCATTCCCATATTTTAAGGGCGGAATTGCCCAGCACAAGCAGATCATTCTGAAAAAACGTTACTGGCTCTATTATGCCCTCACTTTCATGGGTGGTGCTAGACGACAAATCTTTATGGTGTTTGCCGGTTTTATGATGATTGAACGCTTTGGCTTTGAAATTCACGAATTTGCAGCGCTCGCAATCGCCAATGGCCTGCTAACAATATACTTGGCACCAAAAATCGGAAACTGGATAGGTAACCTTGGTGAACGCGCAATGCTAACACTGGAATATGTTGGCTTGTTCTTCGTCTTTACAGCCTATGCATTTGTCCCCACATGGGAGCTAGCCGTTGCGCTTTATCTGATCGACCATGTCTTTTTCGCATTCGCAATTGCCATGAAGACATACTTCCAAAAAATCGCAGATCCAGCAGATATAGCCCCCACTGCAGGCGTTGCCTTTACCATCAATCATATTGCTGCCGTATTCATCCCTGTATTATTTGGGTTGCTATGGCTTGTTAGTCCG
>CAZXZQ010000315.1:0-3200 GCA_964645215.1 uncultured Rhizobiaceae bacterium
AAATATTACGATTACACTGGGTGAGTTGGTGACATATGAGTTTAATAATGATGATGTGGCGCGGCGTTTAACCTTAGTCAAAAACATTGTGGGCGGTTCTGCCGTGTTAGCCGACTTCACGCTTTCATTTGCGGGCAGTGCATCGGGTAGCGGTATCTCCGGTGCGGGAGCTATTACCAATGTCGCGTTAGATGCTGGTAGTTACACGATTTCTGAAAATGCTGTTGAGTTTTATAGTGGCGCACTTGCATGCTCTGGTGCGGCGGATGGTGACCCTAGTGATGGGCTTGATCTTGCGGTTGGTGAAGTTGTTACATGTACTTTTACAAATACGTTTAACCCGATTTATGATTTCACCGTCACCAAATCAGTGAGCGTGGGACCTACATCAAATCTTGGGCAGAGCAATACAATTACGGATGCAGGCGACCAGATTAGTTATACAATTGTTATTTCCAATATTGGCAATTCTGGTCTTACAAGCTTTGTTTTAACAGAATCTCTTCCAAGCACTGCAATTGTCTGTACCACTAGCGGGGCGAACACGATCGCCAATCTTCCATTTGGCGTAAGCGAAACGTGTAGTGTTACTTATACGCTTCTACAGGCTGATTTTGATACAAATGGCGGCGGTGATGGAGATATTGACAATACGGTATCTGCAAATGCTGACGGTGGTGGATCGACCATTAAAAGGGACGGCAGCGCAGAGGTTCCGATAACTCAAATATCACAAATTGAAGTGACAAAAGAAACTGATGTTACGTTGAATGTGCAAGCAGGGCAGGATATTATCTACACATATGCGGTGACAAATATCGGGAATACAACTGTTTCAAATATTACGCTTGCAGATAATGTTACGGCCGGATCTGGATCTGCGCCAACACCAGACAATGAACAATTGGCTACGCTGGGTGGTGTGCCATTAAGTGCAACAACGACTGACGCAACTACCAATCAAATATGGGATGCATTAGGGCCGGGTGATGTTGTGGAATTTACAGGTGTTTATACTGTGACCCAAAGTGATGTTGATAACCTTCAATAAAGCGATCGGCCTTCTTTATTGCAGTGTGTCAATGTCTTCCTGTGTAACAACATAGTCGGCAGTGAAGGTTACTGTATCTCCCGGCGCAAGGCTTTGCCAAACTCCGTCATTTGCAATGGTGTCTGATGAATCACCAATTGGTGCCACATCATCTGCTGGTACTATTGTTTCAGAGTCCGGATCTGGAAACGCGCCAGTTCCGCCATGTACGTCAGATAAATCAACTTCGGTTATTGTTTGATTGCCATTGTTTGTAACGCGATATGTATAGGTAACTGTTGCACCAACAGGAACGTTAGTGTCGGGAATTGCTATTTTTGTTACAAGAAGTGATGGGTTTGCAGGCAGGGGTGTGACAGCAGGATCATTGGTTGTATTGCCATCACCATCATCGCCATCATCTGAAACGTCAATAATGGTTGCGCCGTTCTCTGCGGTAGACGTCACTGTAATCGTGTTTGAAAGACCTCCGCTGTCAATATCGGCTTGGGTAATGGAATAGTTTAGAGAATATGTGGCGCTTTCTCCCACAATAAGCGTGCCTTGAGGTGATCCATTGGTTGATGAAACAAAACTTGGCGTAGAGGGGGTTAAAACTGTTGTATCGTTATTGGTAAGTGTGTCAGCTAGGCTAACGCCTGTTAGAATTAAATCACCATTGTTTTCAATTGTAATGTCGTAACTTACCGTATTGCCAACGACAGCCGGGTTTGCAATGCTTGAATTGTCCGGAACTTTCTGCGCAAGAATTGCAGGCGCCAATACAATTGGGTTTGGAAAGATGGTCGTTGTAGAATCATCTTCATTAG
Source organism: uncultured Rhizobiaceae bacterium (assembly GCA_964645215.1). Lineage (GTDB taxonomy): Bacteria > Pseudomonadota > Alphaproteobacteria > Rhizobiales > Rhizobiaceae > JAALLB01. The sequence goes on from CAZXZQ010000315.1 coordinate 1,861, forward strand.
GGCTGCCAGTCGTGCCGCCGTCTCCCGGGTTCGAACTATCCGATAAATCTGTAACACTACCATCCGGCATAGTTGCGACTGTACCTTGATTATCAACAAATCCAGCAAGCAGATCGGTGCCGGTTACAGGGTATGTTGCTGTAAAAGTTGATGTAGCACCCAGAGGTAAATCTGTTGCTGTCCCACCACTTGTGCCAGAGGAGAAATTAAGCGTTGGTATGGGGCCTGTTCCGGTAAATCCGGTTTCAGTGAGTGAAATATCGGACAAAGGTACATTGCCAGTGTTTTCGATCACGTATGTGAAGGTGATTATGTCACCAGAGTTTGATTCCCCATTTCCGCCCTGAGAGAAACTTGAGGCTTTTGTCAGCGCTATTCCAGGTGTTGCCCAAGCAAATTCATTCAGTATCAAGGTTACGTTTCCTGTCGTACCGTTTGCTTTGCCAGTATCACTCAGCCGGACTTCATCTACTGCTAGTGTTAATGGAAGGGCGATTGAGAAACCTTCTTGTGCGCCATGAAAACGAATGCCGCCTGTATTATTATCTCCATCTCCATCTGCGATAAAGCCACCGCCAGAAGCAACGATATCAATATTCGTGCCAACGAAATCAAGAATATTGCCCGCAACCGGAACGGTTTCTGTTCCATTTACATAGGTGCTTGCCGCAATAGGTACTTGCACATTATCATTCCAGAATGTGACGATTGTTTCATCTGCATTGTCTATGCCACCCATGAAAAATTGGAGGCCATAAACGTCACGATTAAATGTGATTTCGTATTGTACTGGGTTAGCAGGTAGACCGCTTTGGTCCGCCTGAAACTGTATTGTGTCATTGTTTAAATAGCGGAAGCCTGTGTTCCAAAGGGCGCCGCCTTCAGGCTGACCAGTAAATGTGAAGGTCGCACCCTGATTGAGACCCAAACCGCTTAGTGAGCCAAAGTTTTGTGTGTTTGATGCTGTGCCGCCAAGGAAATTAGTCCCTATTGGATTGCCGCCGGTTATGTTTGGTGGCGCAGTAACTTGAGCTGAGGCAATTGAAATCATTAACATCGGCATTGTGATAATGCAAAATGCTAGAATGACCGCTTGTCTTAAGGTCACTAAAATTTTTGACGTGCTACGGGTAGGGCGCCCGCCGCGAATTTGGCTTACTAACAATGTCACAACACCACTAACAAATGTTGAAATTTAATGACCCATAAATCTGTTGGCTTACTTGGGATTCAAAGGTCGCTATAATGGCTTCTCGCGTGCTAAACTACGAATCGTGGAAAGCCCAATCATTTGTTTTTAAAGTATAAAATCTTGGGTTAAAATTTTTTTAAATTTTCAA
>CAZXZQ010000316.1:0-3199 GCA_964645215.1 uncultured Rhizobiaceae bacterium
ATAGTAAATATTAAAAAAATCGATACTATATGACGTGAATTTATGCCCGCTAAATGCGAGATATGCGATTATTGTGGATAAAAGAAGAAGTACTAGTCCTGACCGACTACACTCCCATATTTGTGGGAGAGTGCTGCTGAATCGTGTGCCCCTATTCAGCTGTCGGTCAGGAATTACAATGTGCTGGGGGCAACATTGTGCGTGTATACTCACACAATGTTTTGTATTCGTAAAACGATTTGTTTTAATATTACATATAAGATATGCCGATATATAGGCGGCTATTATGATGCTGGTTTATGTTTGTCTAATTCAATCCAAGGTGCATTTTTCGCTGCTATTCTAAGCTGTTCGAGTGCAATTTCTAATATTTCGGTCGGTTTATTGTCAGTCCATACAGCATATGATGGAAATGGTAACTCTGGGCCGTCTTTTACAAAGTGTAATTTTCCTGCATCGATGTAGTCGTCTGCTACGCGGTAAGGCAAAAAGCAGGTCATGTTATTGTCTATGATATATTGGGCGATCGATGGGCCCACCTGGAAGGCTGATTGCGGGGACCTGAGTGAAGGGTACCAACGGCTGTGGGCCATATCGAACTCTGTTCCCCATTTGGTATATAGATAATCTTCGCGCAAAATTCCGTCATGGTCTTCTATGGCACTTACAAGCACGAGGCTGTCGTCTAGTATATGCTCAACTTGAAAACCTGGGCGGATGACGGGCATATATAAAACGGCGATGTCTAACAGGCCTCTTAGCAGCAGATTGGATAAGTTTTCGGGGTCTGCAGTTTGGAAACTGAGTGCCGTGGTTGGCAGTTTTTTTGTAAGTTGGGCTGCCCAATTGGCTGAAAGTTCGGGCCATAATGTTTCTTCACAACCAAGATTTATATTGCCTGTAAATCCTTCTGGAAGGGCAGTTTGATAAAGCGCCTCATCCCATAATTGCATCATGGAACGTGCGTATTTTTCAAACTTTGCACCACTAACTGTTAACACTGCGCCGCTCTTTGAGCGTTCAAATAATTTATGGCCAACAACCATCTCTAATTTTTGAATGCGTTGACTTATTGTCGATTGCGTTACATGTATACGGTCTGCGGCAGCAAGAAAACTCTCAGTGGAAACCACTGCCAAAAAGGTTCTGATGAGTTGAGTATCCATGATATTCCTATCTATTCGATATGCTAATGTTAATTATGCGATTTTATCGTTTTACTAATGTATAAAAGAATGGAAAACCAGTCCTAAAGCAAGCGGAAATGTTGTGTATTGCAATTTTTACCGCCGAAATTGAGCAAATAAGACTCAATAAATATGATTTTGGTGCTTTTGCACTAGAATAAGGGGCTAAAATGAAAAATATGAATGTTGGTGTTTCTGCACGTGCAGAAAGAATAATTGTTTGGGGCGCAAGCGTAATGCTTCTCTTGGTCGCCTCTATTTCCCTTTATGGAAGTTTTACCAATAGCGGTGCAGTTGCATCAGAAACGGGTGAGAGCTCGGCCGTTGAAGCGAAGCCTGCAACAAGTTCAATTGAATCTATTTTAAGTGATTCAGATGCGCTTTGTCTGGTTTCCATGAACATGACCCAGAAAACGAGCATTACAATTACCGACCGTTCGTCCATTAAAGCAAATGGCTGCCTTGTTCATTCTAATTCAGGCTCGCATAAATCAACCTCGATTATTGTTGAGCAAGATGCGGAGCTGGATGCCTCTATTATTTATAGCAATGGCACGTTTAATGATAAGTTCATTAAGGGCAGCACTGGCCAGTTTGTTAAAAGCGCAAAGACTACTGACCCGCTTTCGCATGTGGTGGCACCGAGCTTTGAGGAATGCGATTACAGAAATATCCCGATTAAAGTAGGCAAAACCACATTAAAGCCCGGTGTGTATTGTGGTGGAATTATTGCTTTGGGTGATCCAGAAATAACGCTTGAGCCTGGTATTTATATCATGAAGAATGGCCCGCTTGTCTTGGGTGGTCAGGCTTCTTTAAAAGGCGAGAATATTGGCATTTATTTTACCGGTAGCAATTCAGTTTTGAACCTTGGTGTTTCATCTAAGATTGCGCTAACAGCGCCAATTGATGGGCCAATGGCTGGCGTTTTATTCTTTGAAGACAGGAATGCACCTTTCAATAATGAGTTCATCATTCGCAGTGGCAATGCGCAATTGCTTGAAGGCGCTATTTATCTTTCAAAAGGAAAATTTGTCGCCGATGCCGCAGCGCAAATTGGCCAGAAAGCAAAATGGACCGCTTTGATTGCCAATAAAATCGAAATGCGTAACTCGGCAGCATTGGTAATGAATTCTGATTATTCTGGCTCTGAAATACCTGTGCCAGAGGGCGTTTGGCCTGCATCTACAGTGGCGTCACTGTCTAACTAACTTCTCGTGCTTGCCGTTTGGGTTGCGGCTTAAATCTACATTTTTGGGGATGGAGTTTATGGCTGAAAACTATTCAAATCTGCTGAAACAACTCAGGAAGATTAAAGACGTGCAGGGGAGTTTGCCGGAGGCAAGGCTCAACACGCTGATTGCACAAAACCTCGAAACACATGAGCAACGCGCTGAACGCATGAAGTTCTTATTCGAAGAAATCAGAGACAATCTACCATTAGGAAGTTTACCCCGGAAATTGCTGGATGCGCTTTCCGATGATTTTGATAAATTGCGCGATATGCCTTATCAATCGGCGCAGACAGTTGCGGCACCTGATCAAAGTATAACTCGAGGCCGCAAAAAACCGTCTAAGCTCGTTGAGCTTTGCTATAGCAGCAAGGCTGTCGAGCCATTCTCATCTGAAGCACTTCGTCAACTCATTGACAGTGCAGCCGTATATAATGAGCAGCATAACATCACCGGCATTCTATATTATGATGACCAAGCACATAGTTTTATGCAGATTTTAGAGGGCGGTGAGAAACCGGTTCGCACGCTAATGCATAAAATCTCAAACGATAAGCGGCATAGAGAGATTATTCTTCGCTCGAAATATAAGACTGATTCACGCGCATTCAGCGATTACCCTATGATGTTAAAGACGGCGTCTGAAATAAGAAGCACAATTTCACGCCCTCAAGACTTTGATGGCTGGGTTTCTAAAAACTTGAAGATTTCAAATGAAGCAAACATCTCAAAAAGCGCAAAGTGGATGTTTACTGAAATGCAATCGGCTTCTTCTGCAAC
>CAZXZQ010000317.1:0-3192 GCA_964645215.1 uncultured Rhizobiaceae bacterium
TCACCATAGAGCCCATGATCAACTTGGGTCGCCCGCATGTTAAAGTATTAAGTGATGGATGGACTGCGGTCACGCGCGACCGCTCGCTTACAGCACAATTTGAACATAGCGTCGGCGTGACAGAAGATGGTTGCGAGATATTTACGACCTCGCCTGCAGGCTATACACTACCGCCATAGGAATAAGGCAAAACGTGCGGATGCGCCTTGTGGGAGATGTGTGGTGGAAGAAAACAAAGGCTTTGATGAGACCAATGCGGTGGAGAACCATACGCATGGTCATCGTGATCGTTTAAAAAGCAGGTTTAAAAACAAAGGCGCGGATGCACTTGCAGACTATGAGCTTTTAGAACTCTTGCTTTTTCGTTCCATTCCCCGAAGGGATACAAAACCACTCGCCAAACAATTGCTTGCACGATTTGGTTCATTTGCTGAAGTTCTTTCAGCCCCCGCTGAACGATTGCGGGAAGTGAAAGGCATAGGCAATTCCACAATTCTAGATCTTCAAGTTGTGAAAGCATCAGCTGAAGCATTTATCAGCAGCGAGGTTAAAGAAAAGCCCCTGCTCGCCTCATGGTCATCTGTCATAGATTATTGCCGTGCTGCAATGGCATTCGAAGCAGTTGAGCAATTTCGTATTTTGTTTCTAGATAAGAAAAATCGTTTGATCAGAGATGAAGTGCAACAGGTTGGCACAGTGGATCATACGCCTGTATATCCGCGCGAAGTTGTAAAGCGTGCCTTAGAGCTTTCCGCCACTGCCATCATTCTGGTTCATAATCACCCGTCTGGTGATCCCACCCCTTCCCGCGCAGACATTGAAATGACAAAAACAATCGTCGAAGTCGCATCCTCACTTGGCATTACAGTACATGATCATATAATCATAGCAAAGGAAGGACATGCTAGTCTCAAGGGACTACAATTGTTCTAGGCTTAAACAGGATAGGCACATGATCGATTTTTATTATTCCCCAACACCCAATGGCTGGAAAATTGGCATCATGCTTGAAGAGTGTGGCCTTGAATACACAACACACTTAATGAGCCTGGTGGATGGCGACCAGCTAACGCCTGAGTTTTTGGCAATAAACCCTAACGCTAAAATGCCAGCGATTGTGGATCATGGTGTTGAAGGCGAACCTGTTAGCGTTTTTGAAAGTGGTGCTATTCTGCTTTACCTCGCCGAGAAGACCAAGAAATTTGCACCAACGTCTGTGCTAGGCAAGAAAGAACTCAACGAATGGTTGTTCTGGCAGGTTGGTAATCTTGGTCCAATGGCGGGACAGTATAGTCACTTCCACAATTACGCCCCCAAAGATCAGCCTTACAGTTTAAACAGATATAAGGGCGAATATGAACGCTGCCTAGCTGTTATGGAAACGCGTCTTGATGGCAGAGACTATCTGCTGGGCGAATATTCCATAGCAGACATGATTTCATTTCCGTGGGTTCTGATTGCCAAGGCAGTTGGTGTTCCGCTCGATGACTTTCCAAATCTAACGAAATGGCGTGCCACGATTAAAGACCGTCCTGCAGTTCGAAAAGCTGTTGATCTGCATCGCAAAGTTCAAAACCACGGACAAACAGCGAAAACCAACAGTGTATTGTTTAATCAAGGCGCGAAGCACATTCGAAAATAAGCCCAGTTAAGGCTCGAAATCACCAATACATTTCGATATTATACCGATGTAGGAATTTACAGGGATTCGTTCGCGTATGATTAATGGCTTTAAATTAGAGCAACTCGGTATTCAGGCGCTTCGAATGCCGATGCTTTCAACCATATTTCTTATAGTCGTTAGTCTCGTTGCAGCTTTTGGAATAACAAAGCTAGAGTTCTCAGGTGAGAACATTGAAATTCTAAGAGACGGCTCCCAAGAACTCGATGATTATGACGAGCTTCTGGCTGAGTTTAGAAATTTCAACAATGATGCCGTTGTACTCATGCAGGTTGATAATCTTGCAACTGTTGAGGGCATTGAAACCTTCCGCGATCTAAATTTTGAATTCACACTTGATGACCGCGTTGAAAGCATCCTATCTATCTTCTCTATGGTAAAATATGGCGGCCCAGATGAAGGTTGGCAATCCTCCCTTCCTGCTGAATTTAGAGACGATGCGCACGTGCTTGAATCTTTAAAACAGCTTGCAAAAGACATTCCAAGTTCGCAGTCGCTTTTTAGTCCAACATTCGATTCAGCCGTGATGGTTGTTTATACAAAAGCAGAGGCAACGGCAGATAATAATGTACGCGAAACAATGCTTGGGCTTGCGGAAGTTGGACGAATTTTTGACGGCGAGAATGTAAAAGTTACAATCGCCGGGCAACCTGCTATTCGCTCAGACCTTATCCGTTCCATTGAATCAGACATTGTCTATCTGGCACCACTCGCAATGTTATTTTGTGCAATTCTGGCGTTTGCAATCTTCCGTAGTTTTGTTGCAATGGTCTTATGCGCGGCACCTTCCTTCCTCGCGATAGGATGGTTTCTGGGTGGCGCTGGATTGTTTGGCATAAGCTTGAACTTCCTCACCAATATTTTGCCTGTCCTGCTCATCGTTATTATTTTTGCAGACACACTTCATCTCTATTTAAAATGGCAAAAGCTCAATACAAAATCAGATGACCCTATAAGCGCCTTAAGAGCCTCGATAAACGAGATTGGCCCCGCCTGTGCTATCTCGTCGCTTACGACAGGAGCCGCACTGCTCTCTCTTTGTTTTACAGGCAACCAAGGTCTACTTGAGCTTGGTATTGTTGGCGCAATCGCAGTTATGGCAGGTTTTATAGCCGTGATTGTCGCGATGCCAATTTTCACCTATTGGGCTTTAAGATTTGGCTTTACGCCAAAGAACGCGAAAGCAAGTAAACTTGAAGCAGTTGCCAAACCGGCGATGTTTGCTTTCCGACATAGAAACAAAACACTGACGATTGGTCTTTTGCTTTGCGTAGCAGGTCTGATTGCCCATTTCTCAATTGATAGCCGTTTCCGCTTGATCGACTATCTCGGCACAGCATCTCAAGTTGGGCAAAGTGAAAAATATATTGATTCAGAATATTATGGCAGTACTCCGCTCTTCACCATTGTTGATATGGATAAAAGCCTAGCGCTTGACGACCCAAAAAATGAGCAACGCATTTATGATACTGTCTCAAGCATTATTGATGTCTTTCCGGCAGGCTCGTTCT
>CAZXZQ010000318.1:0-3173 GCA_964645215.1 uncultured Rhizobiaceae bacterium
ATATAGTTAATACTTTTTTGAGCGCTCTCTTGGTGAGTGAGCTCTCTATGGTTTTATTTTGGTTGGTGTCGCATTAACGCTTGCGTGGGTTTGGCCGTGTTCATTAAGGGTTATTAAGGTGAGGTGTTGTGATGGGGGGAGAGGATGTGCCTGTGTTGGATGATGAGGGTCTCCTCAGGGCTTTGATGGAGAAGCATGACTGGACTGTTGAAGAATTATCTGAGGTAATTGGTGATTCACCTTTAAGAATTTACCGCGTTTTAGAGGCAGAAGAATCGTTAGGAAAGGTGGCTAGGCTTGCTGCAATAGCGGTCTACAATGGATTTTTGCCTATAGAATAATGGTAATTCTTGCTAAAGTTTTGAAATTATTTTGTGGAAAAATTACCAATTTATGAAATTTTGAAATACTTCATTTTTATCGTGGTAATTTTACTTCAATTATTAAACCTTAACTCGCTCAGATTTCGCATCATACATTGGCTTCAAGCTAGCTTCTGCCTTTATGCGTGTGCCCGCAATTTCGATTTCGTATGATGAATCAAGAACTTGTTGTGCTGTTTCACCTTTGCACGGCACATACCCCATGCCGACTGCTGCACCCAGCGTATGGCCGTAATTGCCTGATGTTAGGTACGAAACGACCTCACCATCACGGATTAGGGCCTCATTATGATAAAGCATTGGCTCAGAATCGGTAAGTTTGAATTGAACCAAGCGATTCTCTAATCCCTCTTCTTTTTTACGCAAAACTGCATCACGGCCTAGGAAATCATCCGGTTTGCCGGTTTTTACCGCGAATCCAAGCCCTGCTTCCACCACATGGTCTTCACAAGTGATATCGTGACCGAAATGACGGAAACCTTTCTCAATCCGGCACGAATCCATCATATGCATGCCGCAAAGCTTTAAATCTAGGTCTTGCCCTGCTTCGTAGAGCGTTTCGAACACATGACCTGCCATATCGGAAGAGATGTAGATCTCCCAGCCAAGCTCTCCTACATAGGTAACGCGGTGCACACGAGCGAGACCCATGCCGATTTCGATGTCTTGCGCTGTGCCGAATGGGTTTACGTCGTTTGAGAAGTCATTCGGGCTGACTTTTTGTAATAGTTCGCGTGAATTTGGTCCCATAACAGCCAAAACGCCTTCGCCAGCGGTCACATCGGCGATGACGACATTGTAATCACCCTTATGGCGCATCATCCAAGCTTGGTCGGCCTGACGTGTGGCAGCGGGCGTTACGACGAGATAAGACGATTCGGTGAGGCGGGTCACGGTGACATCTGCTTCAATGCCGCCGCGATTGTTCAGGAATTGCGTATAGACGATTTTGCCATTTGGTACGGAATAGTCTCCGCCACCGATATAATTCATGTATTTTTCAGCATCAGGGCCTTCGACACGGATTTTGCCGAAGGATGACATATCGTACATGCCGACGTTCTCGCGCACGGCTTTGTGTTCCGCAGCGGAGTTCTCAAACCAGTTTTGACGCTTCCAGGAATATTCATATTCTGGCTTCTGACCTTCATTGGCGAACCAGTTGGCGCGTTCCCAACCTGCAATTTCGCCCATAACGCCACCTTTTTCGAGCAAGTGGTGGTGGAACGGAGTGCGGCGCACGCCTCTGGCAGTTGCCTTTTGGCGATAGGGGAAGTGATCTGCATAAAGAAGACCGAGCGTTTCTTTCGAACGTTCGAAGAGATAATGCTTATTGCCTTGGAAAGGCTGCATGCGGGCAATGTCCACATCGCCAAGATCAAATGGGCGTTCGCCATCATGCATCCACTGCGCTAGCGCCATGCCAGCACCGCCGGAAGATTGAATGCCGATTGAGTTGAAGCCAGCGCAAACAAAGAAGTTTTTAAGGTTAGGCGCCTCGCCCAAGTGATAGGCATCGTCTGGCGTGAAGCTCTCCGGCCCGTTGAAGAAGGTATGAATGCCAGCCTCACCGAGCATGGGCATGCGATTAACCGCATTTTCAAGGATTGGTTCGAAATGGTCGAAATCTTCGGGTAGTTGGTCGAAGCAGAAATCATCATTAATGCCATTCATGCCCCAAGGCTTGGCATTCGGTTCAAATGCGCCGAGCAGCATTTTGCCTGCGTCTTCTTTATAGTAGGCGCATTCGTCCGGTACGCGTAGCACAGGCAGTTGTTTGAGGCCTTCAATTGCTTCTGTGACGATGTAGAAATGCTCACAGGCATGAAGTGGTACATTAACGCCAGCCATACGGCCAACTTCATGGCCCCACATGCCGCCTGCATTGACGACATAATCAGCTTCAATCGTGCCTTGTTCGTCTGCGCCATCACGGCTCCAGTCGACGCCGGTTACACGACCATCTTTTTGATGAATGGCAGTAACTTTAACGCCTTCGATCACTTGCGCGCCATTCTGCTTCGCGCCTTTTGCCATGGCGTGAGCGATGTTGGCCGGATCGCCCTGACCATCGAGTGGCAAGTAAACTGCGCCCGTAACATCATCAATGTTCAGATGTTCATAACGGGTCTTCACTTCCTGTGGCGAAATCTCTTCCACTTCCACACCAAAGGCGCGCGCCATGGAGGCTTGACGGTAAATCTCTTCCTTACGCTCATCCGTGAGGGCAACCGTGATGGAACCCACGCGTTTGAAGCCTGTGGCAACGCCTGTCTCTTCTTCAAGCTTGCCGTAAAGCTCTTGAGAATATTTTGCGAGCTTTGTCATATTGGCTGTTGCGCGGAGCTGCGCAATCAAACCTGCTGCGTGCCATGTTGTGCCAGAGGTCAGTTGCTTGCGTTCGAGGAGGACAACATCTTTCCAACCCAGTTTGGCCAAGTGATAGGCAACGGAGCAACCCGCCACACCGCCGCCGATGACAACTGCCGAAGCTTTTGATGGAACAGGTTTAGACATGGGTTTTCCTCTAATTCGAATAATTTGAAATGTAGCGCTTTAGGCGTGTTGCTGCTTCGCGCAAAAGTTCTTCCGGTTGACACAGGCTGATACGGATATGGCCAGCGGCGGATGGACCGAAACTATCACCGGGCATAACGCCTACTTTTTCTGTCTCAAGCAAACCAAAGGCAAATTTCTCAGCGTCCATCGTGATGTTGCGAATATCAATCATGAAATACATTGCGCCATCATCGTTTATGATGCGTATGTCATTCATGCCGGAAAGCGCTT
>CAZXZQ010000319.1:0-3167 GCA_964645215.1 uncultured Rhizobiaceae bacterium
AGGCATTTAAAGGGACTGTGATTACAATACCAGTAAAAAGCTCTGGATATATATTTGCAAGGAGAGCAACGGGAAGTAAGGCTAAAACTGCATATCCAAATGTGTTTGCCATAGAATGGCTGCCAGTATTTTGATTGAAATGCCCCATCAGATTTGAAACTTTTGGGCAAGTGCTGCGCGTTGATCTTTATTAAGACCCAAGCTCCAAAATAACATGCCACCTGAAATCGCTAAACATGTAATACGTAAGCAAAGTGCTAAAATATCATCAGGCGACATTACTGCCAGCGCAATCCAATTTATTCCCACTATCAAGCCCGCAGAAAATACAGCTAATAAGGTGTCTTGATAAAAAAATTGAAAGCCAACCCCATCCAATAATATGCTGCAAAAATATTTTGCTATTATCGCATACCCCAATATTTCTGACATGGCCAAGGCAAGCAAGATTGCAAAGCTTGGATCCATATCAGGTAAGGCGTAATATATGCCGATGAATAAGGTCAATTGAGCGACCCGAGCACATGCTGCTTGATATGCTTTATTGGCGGTCATTAGAACATTATTGGCAATATTAGCTGCCGGCATAATCAACGCTGGAAGTGCGGCAACAAGCGCAAGTTCAACCTTGAACATGCTTACATCCCCCACCCAGAGCGCAACAAACTCTCGCCCGAAACAAAACAGCCCCCCAACCAAAATGCCAGATAGAACCGCTACAAGTTGACTGCTTTCTTTAATTGTCCACCATGCGCTTTTATAATCTGCAGCGATAATATGTCGTGCACTTTCGTGACCAATCACAACGCTTGTGGCCTGAGATATCGTTCTTGGTAATCCAAATAAAATGCGAGCAATAATGAACGCTGAAATAATGCCAGCCTCTTCAATTAAGTCGTTCAACATTAAAATAGGAAGAGAAGTTAATAGCACCGTTGTTAGCGTATTAATGAAAAACCCACTGGAAAGAGAGATTGCTTCTGCAAGGTTTTCAAAACTTGGCAAGGAAAACCGATACTGGAATCCACTATATCTTTGCGATTTGTCATAAAGAAGATAAATCACTTGGATGCTGATGACTGCAAAAAATACGGCAACAGCCGGGATGAGCATATTCTGATCAAACAGCATGATAGCAGAGCTTATCAAGATAATTCTAAACAGATCGCCTAAGAGCAGAATGCTCGCATAAATTGCATATTCACGGTTCGCTCTATATAGAGCCTCAATGCTTGATAGGGGAATTTTAAAAGACGCGCTTAGAAATAAAATTACAGTTACAGTAATTAACTTTTGCGCGTTAATTTCTGCATCCACAAAACTCGTATCAAAGTAATGCATTGTGTAGAGCGCGAGGATAAATATTCCCATGACCGTGGTAATAGAAAGTATTGTAAAACTCTCTTTAAATAATTTTTTAGCCTTATTTTGCTGACCTTGTAACAAGGCTTTTGCAATCGTGTTTTGATAATATGATGCAAACCCAAATTGGGAAAAACTTATAAACCCAGCAACCGCCAGAGCTACGCTCCAAACTTCAAAATATTGAGCTCCCCAAAGCCTATAAAACAAGGCAGCCAGCACTATTCGGTCAAGAATTGAAACAATCACGGATAGCATTTGAATTAGCTGTTCGCGAGCAAGTCTCTGTGTTGAAACACGCTTAGATTGTGTAACCAAACTTTGCTTAGATTGGTCTATTTGACTTGAGTATGTTGCCATTTAATTCTTCCCACAAAGCACTGGCAAAGTAAGTTTCCACAAACAAACTTATCCCCCAAGCCTAATGCCGAATTACGATTAAGGCAACCTGCAAGATAAGGAGCATTGATTGTGGACAATTCGGAAAATTTAAATCTGCCATATATTATGCCGCAACAAGCGCAAAAACACATAACCCATAACGAAGCGATACAAATGCTTGATGTGGTGGTTCAAATTGGGGTGGTTTCGGACACTATTTCTCACCCACCGGAGGAACCTTCTAATGGTGAGCGGTATATTATTCCAGAGACTGCCTCCGGAGAATGGGCAGGAAAAGAAAAGCAATTAGCAGCCTTCCAAAATGGAGCCTGGGCCTTTTTCATTCCGCAAGAAGGCTGGTCAGCATGGGTACAAAGTAAGAGTGTACATCTGACTTGGAACGGTCAAGAATGGCAAGGCCAACAGCACGATGAGACGTCTTCTAACATGCTAGGCATTAACGCCCAAGCTGATAGCAATAATCGGTTGACTGTAAAATCGGATTCCGTTCTTTTCTCCCAAGATGACGTAACACCTGGGAGCGGTGATATCCGCACCATTTTAAACAAAGCATCGGAGACGAATACGGCTTCTTTTCTGTTTCAAGACAACTTCTCCGGCAGGGCGGAAATCGGATTGGTTGGCAATAATAACTTCGCCTTCAAAACCAGTGCAGATGGTACAGCATTTAACAATTCGATCACCATAGATGCGCAAGAAAGCCATATCGGCATTGGTACTGACCAACCACAAGCACCTCTCCACATTCAAGGAAACAATGCCTGCCTCTCTTTAGAAAATTCGCTCAATGCTGGTTCGCTTTGGACCATAGCACCAGGTCGGCCCGGGCTTTTTGATGACCATCTCCTCATCACCTATGGGCATGACATTAGTGCAACGCAGGAACACAGGATCCGAATTCCCAAAAATGGTGCCCCTGAATTTGTGCAAGGGATGCGCATTGCCGATGATGAAACCGTTGCAAGCAGTTCAAGCCAAGCACTTGCTTATTACAGTCCCTATGATGGCAACAGCAGGGCTGAGATGAGTTTTCGCGGTGCCAATGATTCCGGCAAAGCTGAATTCCGCATGTTGGCCTATTATCATGATGGTAGCTTCAATCAGGTAAAAGCCCTTACATTGCTTGTGAACAATTCTGGCCCACGCCTCGGTATTGGCATAACGTCACCAAAATGCGCATTACATCTTGATGGCGCTGCGCGGGTTGGCGCTTACACAGTTGCAACACTTCCTTCGGCAAGTTCAACAGGTGAAGGTGCCATCATCTTTATAAGCGACGAAAGTGGTGGCGCGACCCTTGCCTTTAGCGACGGTACAAACTGGAAGCGCACAAGTGACAATCAAATTGCTTCTTAAACGAAGGGTAAAATCAACTTCGTTTCTGATTCAGTTCTTCATACTTG
>CAZXZQ010000320.1:0-3164 GCA_964645215.1 uncultured Rhizobiaceae bacterium
GATGCGCGTTTACCGCTTCCTCGTTTGGTTTATGACAGCTTCATTGCCTATCCCGTCCCACGCAATTTAAATGCTTGGTACACGTTTGGCGCGATCTTGATGGTCATGCTGATTGTTCAAATTATTACCGGCATTGTGCTTGCGATGCATTATGCAGCTTCTACTGAGCTTGCGTTCGCCAGCGTTGAACACATCATGCGTGATGTGAACTACGGTTGGTTGATGCGTAGAATTCACGCAAACGGCGCTTCCATGTTCTTTGTTGCAGTTTACATCCACATGTTCCGTGGCATGTATTACGGTTCCTACAAAGAACCGCGCGAAATCTTATGGATCCTCGGCGTTCTTATCTTCCTTCTAATGATGGCAACAGCCTTTATGGGCTACGTGCTACCATGGGGACAAATGAGTTTCTGGGGTGCAACCGTTATCACAGGCTTCTTCTCAGCCATCCCACTTGTGGGTGAAGGCATTCAACAATGGCTGCTCGGTGGTTTTGCGGTTGATAATGCAACACTTAACCGGTTCTTCTCATTGCATTACCTTCTACCATTCATGATTTTGGGTATCGTTATCCTTCACGTTTGGGCGCTACATGTTACGGGTCAAACAAACCCAACCGGCGTTGAAGTGAAGAATATGAAGAAAGAAACTGTTCCTTTCACACCATTCGCGACGATCAAAGATGCTTTGGCAATCATGATCTTCCTTATCGTGTTCTCATGGTTCATCTTCTATCTGCCAGACTTTATGGGCCACCCGGATAACTACATCCCTGCTGACCCATTGAAAACACCAGCACACATTGTGCCTGAATGGTACTTCTTGCCATTCTACGCAATCCTGCGTGCGATCACATTCAATATCGGCATTCCATTTACGGATATCGTATTGATCGACTCCAAGCTTGGTGGCGTATTGGCCATGTTCGGTTCCATCGCAATCCTTTTCGTATTACCTTGGTTGGACACATCAAAAGTACGCTCAGGCTCTTACCGTCCGATGTTCAAGATTTTCTTCTGGATATTCGCTGTCGTGTGTGTCGCGCTTGGTTATCTGGGTTCACGCCCGGCGGAAGGCATTTACACCGTGCTTTCACAAATCTTCACGGCGTATTATTTTGCTCACTTCATCATCATCCTGCCGCTGCTTGGCAAGATTGAGAAGCCAACAAAAGTACCACCAAGCATTGCAGATGCTGTGCTTGGTTCAACAACAATGAAAACAGGCCGTTCTGCGGCACCTGCTGAATAAATCCGGAGACCTGAACACATGAAAACACTCGTTTCAAAATTCGCCGGATTAGTTGTTGGTCTTGGCATTGCAGTAAGCGGCATCTCTGCTTACGCAGCAAGCGGCTATCCTATCAACAAGCCAAAAGAAATTGATTGGTCTTTTGCCGGTCCTTTCGGCACATGGGATTATGCTCAGCTACAACGCGGTTGGCAAATCTATCAGGAAAACTGCTCCTCATGTCATTCAATTGACCTGGTTGCGTTCCGCAATCTTCAAGAGATAGGGTTTTCAGAGAATCGCGTAAAAGCAATTGCTTCTGAATATGATGTAGAAGACGGACCTGACGCAGATGGCGAAATGTTTGAACGTTCTGCTGTTGCAGCAGACCGTATTCCTGGTCCTTATGCTAACTCAGCAGAAGCAGCATCTGTAAACAACGGTGCCGTTCCACCTGACTTCTCACTGCTTGCAAAAGCACGTGCGCCTGAGCGTGGTTTCCCAACTTTCGTATTTGATATATTCACACTCTATGCGGAAAACGGGCCCGACTATATTTATTCACTTATCACTGGATATAAGGATGCACCTGAAGGCAAAGAGATTGCTGATGGCACACACTACAACCCTTATTTCATCGCGGGTGAAGCACTTGCAATGAGCCCTCCTCTTTCAGTAGATAATTTCATCGAATATGAAGATGAAAGCGTAGAAGCTTCCCTTGATCAAAATGCTAAAGATGTTGCAGCATTCATGATGTGGGCGGCTGAACCTAAGCTTGTTGAACGCAAACAACTTGGCTTCAAAGTTATCATCTTCCTACTGATCTTCTCAGTGCTACTATACCTCACGAAAAAGCAGGTATTTGCAGCACTTAAGCCAAAGAAGTAAATCAGTTGTAATATATGAATTTAAAAAGGCCTCGCATCATTTGTGGGGCCTTTTTTTATCGCTCTTGAATGGAAAGCACATGGAACACTCTCTTAGAGCACAACTTGAAAAAGCAATTCGTGCCATCCCTGATTATCCGCATGAAGGTGTTATCTTTCGCGATATAACGACCCTCCTTTCTGATGCTTCTGCTTTCCGTCGTTCTGTTGATGAACTGGTTCATCCATATAAAGATGCAAAGATAGATTATGTGGCAGGCATTGAGGCGCGCGGCTTCATTCTCGGCGGAGCAATAGCGCATCAGCTATCCTGCGGGTTTATTCCAATTCGTAAAAAAGGCAAATTGCCAGTCGAGACAATCAGCATAAAATATGAACTTGAATATGGCTCCGACGAAATGGAGATACACAAGGATGCATTCAAACCAGGTGACCGCATCTTGCTGGTTGATGACCTCATCGCCACCGGCGGCACGGCGGAAGCTTCTGTAAAGCTGTTAAACAAACTGGATGCAAAAATCGTGGCAGCCTGTTTTGTGGTTGATTTGCCAGAGCTCGGTGGACGCAAAAAATTACGCGACATGGGCTTAACTGTGCGCACGCTTGTGGAATTCGACGGCCTTTAAAAGGTGTGCATGTCGCATTTATAGCTTTTAAAAACACTCATAATTTTCTATCGCTTTTCCAAACAAATTGGAGACAGTAATGAAAGTCGGATTTATTGGCCTAGGCAATGCAGGTGGAAAGCTCGCAGGCAGTCTATTACGCAACAAGCATGATCTAACCGTAAATGATCTCGATAAATCTGCTGCAGAGCCCTTTCTTGAGCAAGGAGCTAAATGGGCAGATACACCCAAAGACATGGCTGAAAACTGTGATCTGATCATCACATGCCTGCCAAGCCCTGCCGCTTGTTCAGCAGTGATGGAAGGTGAAAACGGCATTCTTAAAGGCATAAGCGAAGGTAAAATTTGGGCTGAAATGTCTACCACTGATGCGGATGAAATCAAACGTCTTGGAAAGTTTGTTGAAGCCAAGGGC
>CAZXZQ010000321.1:0-3146 GCA_964645215.1 uncultured Rhizobiaceae bacterium
TTTCTTGCGGATAAAGAATACAAATGCGTTTAATAAGATTTTCCAACTCACGAACATTGCCTGGCCAAGTATGTTGTTTCAGAACCTGAATTGCAGCGGGGTCCAAATGTCGAACTGTTGAACCTTCCATTTCTGCAAGCTTAATAAAGTGCCGCGCGAGATCCGGTATATCCTCAGCCCGATTAATAAGCGAGGACAATTGCAGCGGCACGACATTGAGACGATAAAAAAGGTCTTCCCTAAAGCTGCCCTGCTCTATCAGCGTATTAATGTTTTTTGAGCTTGTTGAAATAATGCGAACGTTTACTTTAACCGCATTGGTAGAACCCACAGGAATAGATTCAAACTGCATAAGCACACGTAGCAATCGCGTTTGTGCGGCCATTGGCAATTCACTGATTTCATCTAAAAACAATGTGCCGCCATCAGCTTGGCGCAGCAAACCATGTTCAATTTCGCCCATTTCATTTACACGGCCAAACAGATCCCCCTCAATCATATCGCTTGGTAGTGCGGATAGGTTCACCGGAATAAAGGGGCTATGCTTACGGTCGCCAAAATCGTGCAATACGCGCGCAATTAATCTTTTACCGGTTCCAGGTTCGCCAGAAATCATGACAGACATATCAGTATGCACAAGTCGAACGATTGACCGATATATGTCTTGCATAAGGGTTGAGCGCCCTACCAATGGCATGCCTTGAGAATAGGTTTCAGCGATTTCAGTTGTAGAATTATTCTTCGGTTCGAAAATAGCACGTTCGGCAACTTCGATTAGTTCTTGCAGATCAAATGGCTTGGGTAGATACTCATACGCACCTGTTTCCTGCGCACGCAGAGCGGTAACAAATGTATTCTGCGCGCTGATCAAAATGACAGGAATATCCGGGTTTAATTGTTTAATTTTGGGCAAAGTTTCAAATGCATCGCCATCCGGCATAATAACATCAGAAACCACACAGTCAGCCTCGCCTTCTTCAACCAGTTCAAGCAAAGTAGATGTCTTTGATGCAAGTTTTACAGTAAACCCCGCACGTGTGAGCGCTTGATTTAAAACAGTACGAATAGCAGCATCATCATCTGCAACAATCACTACGCCCTTAGACATTTTCATACTCCTGAGGCTGCTCACTTATATCTTGCCATGCAGGCAGTAATATTTTGAACGTTGTGCCAATATTGCTGCTGTCACATTCGATAATGCCACCATGTTGACCGATTGTTTTAGCAACTTGTGCAAGCCCCAAGCCGCTGCCGTTTATACGTGTCGTGACAAAGGGCTCAAAGATATGAGCTCGAATGTCTTGAGGAATACCATTGCCATTATCGATCACAGCAAATTCCAGGGGCAATGCCGCGCGCTCATCAGAGCCAGGTGAACTTATATGAATGCCTGGTCGATAGGCTGACCGTAAAATAATCATCCCCTGTTCATTATTGTTACTCGCTTCAGAAGCATTCTTTACAAGATTGAGAAACACTTGAATGAGTTGGTCTTTATTGCCTGAAACTTGGGGTAAAGAAGGGTCATATTCTTCTTTGAAATGCATATGCTCGCCAAAACCATTTTGCGCTAACTTGCGCACATGGCCCAAGACTGAATGCATGTTTACAGCCTCTCGTTCGATAGGCGTTTCATTGGAAAATGCTTCCATCCGGTCAACAATTTTTACGATACGGTCTGTTTCTGTCGTAATGAGTTTGGCCAGTTCCTTATCTTGTTTTCCGACAACGCTTTCTAAAAGTTGTGCAGCACCGCGAATACCAGAAAGCGGGTTTTTAATTTCATGGCCAAGCATTGCAGCAAGGCCAGATACCGAACGTGCTGCTCCTCGATGCGAAAGTTGGCGATCGATACGATCTGCCATGCTACGTTCACGGAAAACGAGAATAACATTTTGTGAACTGTCAGCCATCGGAGCGGCATATACGTCCACAATTTTACCCTCACCAATGCGCGGTGATGAAATATCAATCTGGTACTCATTCACTGGCGAACGTTTAGACAAAACCTGTTTCGGCAAAGAGAGGATAGGACTACCGAACGGAATAAAACGTTCCATTGTATGACGCAGCAGATAGGAAGAAGATGTTCTGAAAACACTCTCTGCAGCCATATTAACATAGAGGATGTTATTATCTTCAGAGACAACCAAAACTGCTTGCGGCAGGCTATCCAGCACAATTTGCAAATCAGATTGTATAACGTTTTTTGCGTCACTCATGCTGCCACCGTAGAAATTGTATTCTGTTGAAATTGGGTAATTTCGTTAAGCGTTGAATTAATCTCTTCCGGATCAAAAGAAGTCATGATTTTCTTTTTCAAGTGACTTGAAGATGCCGGCAAATTAAAATTATCCAGATACCACCCAAGATGTTTGCGAGCCTGTCTAATGCCAGACTCCAGCCCATAAAAAGATAGCATGGCTTGATGATGCTCAATGATAGGATCAACATTATTTGCCAGACTTTCAGCATCCCGCTCAGACACACCCCCAGCAATCATAGCCGGTAACCACGGTTTGCCATAAGCACCACGACCAATCATAACAGCATCTGCACCAGACCGTTGAAGTGCCAATTCTGTATCCGCATGAGATTGAATGTCACCATTTACAACAAGCGGCAGTGAAATTGCATCGCGCACGGCATGTACGGCATTCCAATCTGCTTCACCTTTATAAAACTGGCAGCGCGTGCGGCCATGCACCGTAATCATGTGTATGCCAGCGTCTTCAGCGCGTTTAGCAAGCTCTGGTGCATTTATGGTGTCATGATCCCAACCAAGACGCATTTTAAGCGTCACAGGGCATTTAACAGCATTTACAGTAGCTTCTACGAGTGTCATTGCATGGTCCAAATCACGCATCAAAGCAGAACCTGAATATCCGGTTGTGACACGCCGCGCAGGACACCCCATATTTATGTCGATGATATCAGCACCTTGACCTTCGATAATCTTAGCCGCTTCGCCCATCCATTTTGCTTCACGACCCGCCAATTGAACCATTCGAACAGAGGTATCGTCCATTTGTGCTTTTAAGAGCATTTCATCATGCCCCTGATTGTGCTCTTCAACGAAAGCTTCACTCGCCACCATTTCGGACACCACAAGCCCTGCCCCATATTGCCAAGCAAGTTTGCGC
>CAZXZQ010000322.1:0-3126 GCA_964645215.1 uncultured Rhizobiaceae bacterium
CATTTTCATGGGCATTATGATGGAACAGGCTGGCCTTATGGAACGCCTCTTTAACGCAGTGCAATTAATGATGTCTCGCACACGCGGTGCACTCTTCATCGCAGTGCTGTTTGTATCAACCATCTTTGCGGCAGCAACAGGCATTGTAGGTGCGTCTGTGACAATCCTCGGCATTATGGCTGCAAAAACCATGAACAAGTCTGGTTATGACGTTCGCCTCGCCGCAGGTACGATTACCGCTGGCGGAACGCTCGGCATTCTCATCCCACCATCGATCATGTTGATTGTGATGGGCCCAGTGCTTGAAGTTCCCGTAACGGACCTCTTCCGCGCTGCCATTGTACCCGGCGTCTTGCTTGCTGTACTCTACATGGCTTACGCTCTCATCCGCTGCTGGATTGACCCTACTTTGGGGCCACCTTTGCCAGAAGAGGAACAGCCGGAAACGTCTCCATACTACATGCTTGAAGTTGCGGCCGTCGGTGTCGGCCTTGGTATGCTCATTTGGCTTATCATTGCAGGTGCAAATGGAACGCTTGCCTATTTCCCACTTGCTGGTCTGGTTGCACCAATTGCGTGGATTGGCATTATGTATGCGGTCTATAATTGGTCACGCACGACAAAACCAGGCGGGTTCTTCTTCTCCGACCTTTGGTATGAATTCTTTATGGGACTTGTGCCACCGACCATTCTGATTGCATTTGCTCTTGGCTCCATTCTTGCTGGTTGGGCAACACCTGCCGAAGCATCAGCCTGTGGCGCATTGGGTGCAATTCTTTTGTCACTCGGCTATCGCAAGTTCAATCTTCCAAAGCTTTATGACGCGCTGATCAAGACGCTCGAAATTACAGTTTTGATTATGTTCCTTGTGGCTGCATCAAATTTCTTCGGCGCAGTGTTCTCAAATCTCGGAACACCGAAATTCCTAACCGAATTGCTGCTCTCGTTTGACCTTTCAACAGCTGCAATGTTGATCTTTGTTATGGCACTGGTCTTCTTGCTTGGTTGGCCGCTAGAATGGGTGCCAATCGTTTTGATCATCGTACCAATTCTTGTGCCATTGCTTGAAAGCCTCGGCGTGAACTTAACTTGGTTTGCAATCCTTGTGGCCGTGAATCTTCAAACAGCGTGGCTCTCGCCGCCTGTTGCGCTCTCGGCATATTTCCTTAAAGGCGTGGTGCCGGAATGGGATTTGAAGGATATTTACTTCGGCATGATGCAGTTCATGGTGATACAGGTGATTGGCCTATCGCTCATCTTTATCTTCCCGGGCTTTGCCCTTTGGTTGCCTGACTTCTTGTCTGTAAACGGCTCACCGGGCTTCTTTAGCTATACTGGTTACCCAATAGCTGAGTAAGGAATTGATGAACAATATGTTCTGGTTGGATGGTAAAACTGCACTTGTAACAGGTGGCGGCACCGGAATTGGAAGGGCTATAGCGCACGCGCTTTCCAATGCCGGGGCTACCCTCGTGCTCGTAGGTCGCCGAAAAGCTATGCTTTTGGAAGCGCTTGAAGGGCACAAAGGCATTGCAGTCGCTGGCGACCTTATGGACGACACTATTGCTGAAACCTTGCTTCAAACTTGCGGCAAAGAAAACCTGACACCAGATATCATTGTAAATGCTGCGGGCCTTAATCCACGCAAACATGCGGACGATGTTTCACCAGAAGTATGGCAGCAGACAATCCATTTAAATCTGTCCGTTCCCTTCTTCATTGCGCAGGCATTTGTGCCACATATGAAGAAACAAGGTTGGGGCCGGATTATCAACATCGCATCGCTGCAATCCACCCGCGCCTTTACTAATGGCATTGCCTATGGCGCATCGAAGGGCGGTATCACGCAGCTTACCCGTGCGATGGCCGAAGCTTGGTCAAAAGACGGTATTACTGCAAACGCCATTGCGCCGGGCTTCTTTCCAACTGAACTCACTGCCGCTGTTTTCGGTGATGACGCGATGTCAAACCATCACGCGAACATGACTTGCATTGGCCGCAATGGTGAGTTGGACGATCTTGCTGGGCCAGCCGTATTTTTGGCGTCTGATGCCAGCCGTTATGTAACAGGGCAAGTCTTGCCTGTAGACGGAGGATATACCGCAAAATGAAAGCCCTAGTTTATACCGACACAATGGAAACCGAATACCGTGACGAAGCAGATGCCGTTGCGGCGGATGGTGAGGTCGTTGTCGACCTCCATTTCTGCGGTATTTGTGGTTCGGATATGCATGCTTGGCATGGGCATGATGCACGTCGCGTCCCGCCCCTCATTTTGGGTCATGAAGCGGTCGGCATTGCACGCTCCGGAAAGTTTGCCGGAAAACGCGTCGCCCTTAACCCATTGATGACTGACGCCGAATCCGAAGCCAGTAAGTCCGGCAATGAACATCTATGCGAGAGCCGCGAACTCATCGGGATGCGTGTTCCGGGCGCCTTTGCGGAAGCTGTCGCCATCAAGGAAGGAAACCTGTTCGAAATTCCTGATCATCTTTCATTTGATAAGGCAGCATTGGCAGAACCCCTTGCCGTCTGCGTTCATGCGGTCAAACTTGCTCTCCCTCGCCTTCAAAAACCTGAGTGTGAAGCGACCGCCATTGTTCTGGGCGGCGGCGCCATCGGCCTACTCACAGCACTTGTCCTGGAACAATATGGCATTAAAACCGTTGAAATTGCAGAAACCAATGCGCTACGTCGAGATTTGCTAGCAAATGTATTGAAAGCCAAACCTTACGACCCAATAAACGGCGCCCCCGAAAACACACAAGTAGATATGGTGATAGACTGCGTTGGTTCAGGCCATACGCGCAAAGCAGCATCAGAACTTGCAAAACCTGGTGGAACCATCATCCACGTTGGTTTGCAGGACAGTGCAGAGGGCATCGACACGCGCCGCATCACGCTTCAAGAGATCGCCTTTATCGGCACCTATTGCTATACCAATGCCGATTTTCAGGAAGCATTAGATTTGCTGGCAGATGGTAAGATTTCACGCCAAGGCTGGACAGAAATCCGCCCACTCTCTGAAGGTGGCTCCGGCTTTGATGACATTCACAACGGCAAGGCATTTCCGAAGATTATTTTGGAAATATGAGAGGTGTGAAGTTTTTTCTAGGATGACAGCTT
>CAZXZQ010000323.1:0-1927 GCA_964645215.1 uncultured Rhizobiaceae bacterium
CTAAAAGACTGTTACTAAAATCATCATATTTATAAATTCATGCAAAAACTGGGGTTATTTTAGAAATCTGACCCGCGCGCGTTCACATGCTTCAGCCACACATTGTGGCGCAGTTCCACCAAAACATTTGCGGGCATTCAAAGAAGTTTCATTCGAAATCGCTTCAAAGACAGCCTCATTTATTTTTGGTTCTATCTTTTGCATCTCACTCAGTGGAACAGTGTGCAAAGTGAGTTGGTTTTCAACTGCATAGGCCACAATTGAACCCGTGATGTGGTGGGCATCGCGAAATGGAATATCAAGGGCAACAACCAACCAATCAGCAAGATCAGTTGCAGTCGAATATCCTTTATCCAAAAAGCCACGCATATTATCTTTTATGGGCTCAAGGTCATCAACAAGACCAGCAGCAACATCAATGCAAAGCTCAATGGTTTCCGCAGCATCAAATAGCGGCTCCTTATCTTCTTGCATATCTTTCATAAATGAAAGCGGCAGGCCTTTAAGAATAATCAAAAGTGAGTTTAGAGAGCCTATAATACGCCCCGGCTTTGCGCGCAGCAATTCTGCCGCATCCGGGTTTTTCTTTTGCGGCATAATAGAAGAGCCAGACGTGAAAGCGTCTGTTAGATGCACAAATTTAAATCCGTCAGAATTCCAATTCACGAGTTCTTCTGCAAGACGAGAAAGATGCACAGAATGCATTGAGGCGAAGAAGATAAACTCGGCAATAAAATCACGTGAGGAAACCGCATCCATGGAATTTTCACACGGGCCATCAAAGCCCAGTTCCTTTGCAGTCCAGTGACGATCAATCGGATAAGGCGTACCAGCAAGAGCAGCCGCACCTAGCGGGCACTCATTCATCCGAGCTCGACAGTCTTGAAGTCGCGAAAGGTCCCGCCCAATCATTTCAACATAAGCAAGCAAATGATGACCAAATGAAACCGGTTGCGCCACTTGAAGGTGCGTAAAGCCCGGCATAGCTGTATCAACATTCGCCTCAGCTTTGATGATCAACGCTTCAAGCAAAACCTTCATACGATTTTCAATACGGTCGATTTGGTCTCGTAGCCACAAGCGAACATCCGTAATCACCTGATCGTTTCTGCTACGCGCAGTGTGAAGGCGCCCAGCAGGCGCTCCAATAATCTCGCTCAAACGAGATTCAACATTCATATGAATATCTTCAAGTGCAGAACTGAACTGAAACTCACCAGCTTCAATTTCTGCAAGCACTTGATCAAGGCCATTGCAGATCGCGTCCACATCATCTTTGCTGATAATTTCTTGGCGTCCAAGCATGGTTGCATGAACCTTAGACGCACGAATATCTTGAGCATATAGTTTTTTATCAAAATCAATCGATGCATTAATTTTTTCCATCAATTCAGACGGACCTGAACTAAAGCGCCCTCCCCACATCTTATTCGCTGATTTATTCTTGTCAGATGACATTTGATGGAAACTCCTTAAAGCAATCGATACTTGTTCGGGTTGTAACAAGTTCTCTGTCAAATTCAACTAGGTCTAAGCCCGATTGGGGTTTAGAGCTGCATTAGAAACAAAATGGTTTAATTCAAGGAGGAAAATCAGAAGCCATGCCTTAATATCTGCTCAGCAACCAATACAAAAGACATAGGGGAAACTCAAAACCGGGCCTGATTTTTCAAGCCCGGCTTGTCAGCTTATAATTTGCAATCACCTGTGTAGGCGTTTGAATGATCAGTCATTGTTTTTGCAACAAGTTTGTTTGTGAAAACGTCACCCTCTTTCACCACTTCACGCACGTAAATATCCTGAATAGGATGCTGGTTTGAAGCGAAAGAGAACTTGCCACGCACTGAATCAAATTCAGCAGCTTTCAATGCCGCGCGGAAAGCACCCGCATCTTTGACACTTGCTTTACCCATTGCAGAAATGATCA
>CAZXZQ010000323.1:2027-3124 GCA_964645215.1 uncultured Rhizobiaceae bacterium
TTTACATCACCCTTATAAAAGCGCTTATAACCAGTTAGCATATCCTTACCTGCGGGGTAATTGGGTGCTAGAAGAAACGAATTTTTAAAGCCTGTTTCAGAAGCATATGAACCCGCAGCTTCTGCAAGGTTATCGTTCTGCCACGCCACATTAAAGTAATTCTCGTGGCAACCTTTGCCCGCAAGTGCAGATGGTCCTGCATTTGGTGAAAGGTAAAATTTCCCCTGCGCCGTCGCGGATGGCACAACAGCCATTGCAAGGTTAGACCAAATGATCCCGGTCATAATGTCAACTTTTTCAGACTGGATCATTTTGTCTGCCAATTGAACTGCAATGTCAGGCTTACGCTGATCGTCTTCAACAATCACTTCAATATCTGAATTGCCTGATTTTTTGACGGCAAGCAAAAAGCCATCACGCACATCAATGCCAAGACCTGCACCACCACCAGATAGTGTCGTGATCATACCGATCTTAGTTTTTGCAATTGCAGCACCTGCAGACAATGCCACAGCGGATGCGAGTGCGGTTGATAATAGTAGGTTCTTAAATTTCATCATGGTTTCCTCCCATTGAAGTTTATGACGGTTTAAAATGCTGTAAAAGTCAGCGTTGTAATGGTTCGCTCAATTCCTTCAATATCAAGCAAATTATTATTGATGTATTTTCCGATGTCTTGATCATCAGGAACATACATTTTCATGAATAGATCATACTCTCCACTTGTTGAATATAAAGAAGAGTGAAGCTCTCGGTCAGAGATTATCTTTGCCACTTTATACGCAGTACCGGGCTTGCATCTAATTTGAATAAGAATACATTTTGTCATCTTAGAACTGGCCTTCTTTTTTCAACCTAAAGCGTTGGATTTTACCGCTTTGCGTCTTTGGCAATTCGTCTATGAAAACAATACTGCGCGGGTATTTGTAAGGGGCGATCATCGCTTTAACATGATTTTGAAGCGATTTAACTTGCGCATCATCATCAGTAGCATTTGGTGCCAGAACAATATGTGCCTGCACAATATTGCCTCGGTCTTCATCGCTCATGCAGAACAGTATTCTTATAAATTGAATAAGTGGCATCACCGTATTGTT
>CAZXZQ010000324.1:0-3115 GCA_964645215.1 uncultured Rhizobiaceae bacterium
ACAATTGGCATTATTGGCGGCGGTCAGCTTGGCCGTATGCTCGCTATGGCAGCCGCAAAATTAGGGTTCAAAACTATCATTCTTGACCCACAAGAAAATTCGCCTGCCTTTTCGTGTGCTAACGAACATATTCTTGCCGCTTATGATGATATTGCTGCACTCCAAACCCTCTCAGATAAATGCGATGTCATCACCTATGAATTTGAGAATGTTTCAGTAGAAGCACTTGAAAAAGCGGCCCTCAGCACGCTATTGCATCCAAATACGAAGGCTCTAGAGACAAGTCAGGACAGGCTTGTTGAAAAGAACTTTTTCCTTGATTTGGGGATCAAGACAGCACCATTTTTTGATGTTAAAAAGCCTGATCAATTGGGCGATGCATTGAAAGCGGTTGGTCCAAAGGGTATCTTGAAAACACGCCGCATGGGCTATGATGGCAAAGGTCAAGTTAGAGTATCAGTTGAAGATACATCAAGCCTAAAAGTTGCCCATGAACTGATCAATTCATTCCCCTGTATCCTTGAAGGGTTTGTTTCATTTGTCCGAGAAATGTCGATTATCGCTGCACGCAATTCAGACGGCGAAGTTCAATGCTATGTACCAGCAGAAAATGTGCATAAAAATGGCATTCTTCACACATCCACGGTTCCAGCTGACATTTCACCCCAACAACATGAAGCAGCGCAGCAAATAGCCAATAAAGTACTTAATGCACTTGGATATGTTGGCGTGATTGGTATTGAGTTTTTTGTTCTGGAAAGTGGCACATTGATTGTCAATGAATTTGCACCTCGCGTTCATAATTCTGGACACTGGACAGAAGCTGCCTGCGCAATCTCACAATTTGAACAGCACATCAGAGCAATCACATCGCTCCCACTTGGTAATTCATATCACCACAGCAATTGTGTGATGGAAAATCTCATTGGTGCAGACATTAAAAGAACGCCTGAAATTTTGGAAATGAAAGATACTATTCTTCACCTATACGGCAAGTCAGAAGCACGTGAAGGACGCAAGATGGGGCATTTTACAAAAATTTCCTCAAAAACAAGCTTAAACACTCAATAAAGCGCGCTAAATTCCTTACTAAGCCTAGACAAATCCATTTCTTTTTGGTACTTCAACCTTAATCGGCAGATTAATTTGCGGATGCAAATTAGTATTGCCACTATTCAACCCAACGAAATGGAATTGAAACTTGCAAGTTCTTGTACGTGATAACAATGTTGATCAAGCGCTACGCGCACTCAAAAAGAAACTTCAGCGCGAAGGCGTTTTCCGTGAAATGAAACTACGGAATTTTTACGAAAAACCATCTGAAAAGCGTGCACGCGAAAAAGCTGAAGCTATTCGTCGAACTCGCAAATTGGCACGTAAAAAAGCTCAACGTGAAGGCATGGTTGTAGGCCGCTAAGGTTTTCAATTCACGAAAAAATTTCTGGGGCGGAGTACGTTAATCGTAACTTCGCCTTTTTCATATGTTAAATAATTAACAATTGATTCTTAGGCGGATATTACAGATGGCAAAAATAGGGGCAAAAATTTCAAATAATGCTTTTGTAAAAGCATTTGGAATTTCCCTATGCCTAGGATTATTTGCTTGTACATCAACGCCACTAGAAAAAGCCGTTGATATCGACCCTGCTCAAGGGCAACAGGCCAATATTGCGTCTCTTACACAAGTCGTAAACAATAATCCAAGATCACCTGAAGCCTATAATGTGCGCGGCAGTGCATTTGGTAAAGCTGGGCGCAATCGTGATGCACTTGCGGATTTCACACAAGCCATTCAGCTTAATCCTAGATTTTATCAGGCCTATGCAAACCGGGCACTGATTTTCCGTCAAACTGGCGACCCGAATGCTGCGATCCGCGATTATACGCAAGCTTTGAAAATAAATCCTCAATATGATGACGCGTATGTTGGCCGGGGCAATGTTTACAGATTTGCAGGTGATTCACGCCGTGCATTAAATGATTATGAACGCGCAATTCGTCTTGGCACAACAAATCCAAGAGCATATCATTCCCGCGGTCTTATTCTACAATCAAACAACCAGCATGACCTTGCGATTGATGATTTCAGCACAGCCATATCACTCGCTTCAGATGCACCAGAGCCATACAATGCTCGCGGTGTTTCATACCTTGCAACCGGCGACCAAGAAAACGCATTGTCAGATATCAATCGCGCGCTCATTCTTGATAGCGGTTATGCCGAAGCATGGACCAATCACGGTTTAATTTTTGAGCAAAAGGGTGAGAAGCGCAAAGCGTTTAAATCTTATAGCCGCGCAGCAAATATTGATACAAAATATCAACCTGCACGCGACGGCATGAAACGCACACGCAATTAATTTAGCGAAGCAAGCTTTTTAGTTACTTCACGAATAAGTTTTTGGCGGATGCGTTCTGGATATTCATCAAAACTATTTGCTGTCATAACAAACGATCCCTGGCCAGTGACGACATTATCCCAAAAATAATCAGTTAAGTTGTCAGCAGAACCTTCAATAGACAACGCATTGACCGTGAACCCTTCATTATCAAGCCGCGCCCGAATAGCAATTGGCTCAATACCCTCGTTAGAATACCCATCGCCTGAAACATCAATGACTTTACGCTTGCAATCACGTACTTCAGAAAATTGCGCGGCGGAAAACTCTAACGCTTCGCCAATCGCTGTTGAAAAATTGCGCCAGTTACGTTTTGTAGTCTCAACTTCTACCGCCATACCTTCAAGCTGGTTGAGATCTGTAATGCGCCGCCATGGCATCATAACCGCTTGGCGCGAACTCCCCGTCCAATGCACCAACATCACAGCAGCCTCAGCATCAACCAATGCATCAGCGACGGTTGGGTCTCGCAACGCAGCAGCAAGGCCATTCATTTGCAAAGCGTATTCTTGGCGGTCAACAGAGCCCGAGACATCAACCGTCAATGCAAGAGCCACTTCACATGCCTTAACGCTTACACATGAGAACAGAAGAGAAAGAAACGAAACTGAAAGTTTTTTAGCCACGAATATATCATCCCTCCATATACTCCACGAGTATGACAAAAGATAACAATTCACGCAAAATATTAGGCCGGAAGTAACAAGGAAGTTATT
>CAZXZQ010000325.1:0-3112 GCA_964645215.1 uncultured Rhizobiaceae bacterium
CCTTGTTGTCTTAGAAAAGCTAAAATATGTTGGCAAACACCATCGACATCCTTCAGGACATCATCATTCCAAAAGCGTATAACTTGCCAGCCCTGGCATTCCAAATATTTGGTTCTCGCTGCGTCCGCTTTTGCATTTTCTTCTTCTGCATGGTGACTGCCATCCAACTCAATAATCAACCGATGTTCTGAGCAGGCAAAATCAACGATATATTTTCCAATTGGTACTTGGCGTTTAAACCCTAGACCTTCAAGACGATGCGCACGAACTGCATTCCAAAGCTTAAGCTCTGCATCAGTCATGGCCTTGCGCATGCGTTTGGAATTATTACGTTGAAAATCAGATACAGCTTGATGAGGCATAAATTAAATACCCCCCTCTGTCCTGTCGGACATCTCCCCCGCAAGGGGGGAGATCAAAAACCGCAAGCAGTTTGCCACAAAACTAAAATCGACACCAACGCAAACCAATGCTTTTAATGGAAGGACAAAGCTTCTCCCCAGCTGATCTCCCCCCTTGCGGGGGAGATGTCCGATAGGACAGAGGGGGGTAAAATAACTCACCGCTTTACCTCCCACGTCGTCACTCGTTCGCCAGTTTCTGAATCTTTTGAATCCTTTAGCTGGATTCCTTGAGAAGAGAGTTCATCGCGAATACGATCTGCTTCAGCGAAGTTTTTCTCTGCGAAATAGCCTAGGCGTTCTGTGATTAGGGCATTGATTTCAGCTTCATCGACAGATGTTTCTGCTTGCGTAAAATGAATACCTAAAAGTACCAGTGAATTAGATAGCGTCTCACCAGACATATTGTTGAGTGCTGAAATTGCCTCAGATGAATTTACATCGTCCATTAAAGCTGGAAGCAATGCATTAATATCACCACTATCAACATCCTTGGTTTTGCGTTCAAGTTTCACCAAAATATTCTCAGCCTCTTCCAATCGCTTCACACTGAAATCAATTGGTTCGCGGTAGTGAGTCATCAGCATTGCGAGGCGAAGCACTTCGCCCGGCCACTTGCGACCGCCGAATTTTTCCGTCTCTAACAAGTCGTATATCGTTACGAAATTTCCATCAGACTTGGACATCTTTTTACCCTCGACTTGAAGGTAGCCATTGTGCATCCAGATATTGGCCATTTTGTCCGTACCATGGGCGCAGCACGATTGAGCTATTTCATTTTCATGGTGCGGGAAAATCAAATCCAACCCACCACCATGAATGTCAAACGTCTCACCCAGATGATGCTTGGCCATCACTGAACATTCAATGTGCCAACCGGGACGCCCGTGAATGGTTTCATTATTAAACGAACCTTGCCAGCCGGGTTCATTTTCATTGGACTCTTTCCAGAGCACGAAATCGCCTGCATTTTCCTTATGGCTTTCAACCGCCACGCGAGCGCCTTCCACCTGCTCATCAAGCTTGCCGATGCGATTTGAAAGCCCACCGTATTTTTCCATGGAAGCAACACGGAAAAGCACTTCCCTGCCCTGCTCGCCCTTGGCTATATAAGCATGCTCACGATCAATCAGTGTTTGGATCATCTCAACCATGCCGTCGATATGTTCCGTTGCGCGAGGCTCGTGCGTTGGCTCTAAACAACCAAGCGCTTTCACATCCGCATGAAACTGATTTGCTGTTTTTTCTGTAACGTTTCTGATTGCTTCATTGAGCGGTAGGTCAGGGTAATCTCGCAGCGCACGCGCGTTGATCTTATCGTCAACATCCGTAATGTTGCGTACATATGTAACGGCCTTCTCACCATAGACATGACGCAGTAGGCGAAACAACACATCAAACACAATCACCGGACGCGCATTGCCAATATGCGCAAAGTCATAGACGGTCGGCCCACACACATACATGCGAACGTTATTTTCGTCTTCCGGATGAAAAACTTTCTTCTCGCGAGTAAGCGTATTGTAGAGTTTTAACTCAGTCATGGTTTATCCAAATATATTCGTCCGGTGACCCGGCTCGTTCAGAATATTTTAATTTGGAAAAGAACGACCAGGCCAGCGAATCACTAGCTAATAATGTTCTCGATAATGCAGATAGCCAATGAAGGCATCGTTAAGGTCGTTTTCATGAAAGCCGTTATGCAGAGAAAAATATTTTCCGTCAAGTCACTTCAAAATAAATCCATCTGCCCATCATCGGGTTTTGGTTTTTTTCTGGATTTAGGAATGATTGGCTCTGCTTCTCCGGGACTTTGAATATCAACACCGGTATTGGCGACCTTGTTCACGCGGTCACTTACGGCAATCGCTTCAAAAAACCCATCTTCTACGCCCTGCGTTAAATCCATCACGTCGCGCGGTTCTTGTGTTTTGCAATCAAGCCAACGGTCAAAGTCTTCAGGCTTGATGACAACGGGCATGCGGTGGTGAATGTTTCCAATCTGCGCGTTGGACTGCGTCGTAAGAATACAGCCTGTATCGATTTCGGTTCCGTCCTTTCCCATCCATGTTTCAACAAGTCCACCAAAGAATATTGGCTTGTCGTCTGCGGGCTTGATCCAATAAGGCTGTTTGGGCAGCGATTTATCCGCTGGCCTGTGCCATTCATAAAAGCCGGAAGCAGGAATTAGTACCCGCTTATGGCGCATGGCTGTTTTGAACGAGGCTTTGGTATTGGCCGTCTCGGATCGTGCATTGATGATAAGCGTCCATTCATTTGGATCCTTCACCCAATGGGGGATGAGACCCCAACGCACGAGCAATGGCTCATAGGTCCCAGAACCACCCATACCAATTGATAATATAGGTTGCGTAGGGGCAATGTTATAGCGTGGAGGGAACGCACCAAAGTCGATTAACTTGAATAAAGCTGCCAATTCTTCTGGGCTTGCAGTAAGTGAAAACCTGCCACACATTTGCTTTAATCCCGGTTCATCGTGTTGTATGCTTATAGCATAATGATTCAAGTGATGCCCCATGAGAATCTTTTTTGAAAAGGATATTTCATGTCAGTTAGACCACGTACTGGGGCAAGCGTCATTGTGCTTGAAAAAGACAAATTTCTACTCATAAAACGTGGAAAAGAACCATATAAAGGCTATTGGTCTTTGCCTGGTGGCTCGCAAGAGACCGGCGAGACCTTAGAAGCAT
>CAZXZQ010000326.1:0-3104 GCA_964645215.1 uncultured Rhizobiaceae bacterium
GTCGAGAATAGAATTAAGCGAGCGAACCACATCGCCCATCAAGTCGAGACCAATGAGATCATAAAGCCCAAACGCACCCGTTTTGGGAATGCCCATCGGGCGACCAAAAATGGCATCTGCTTCTTCAACTTGAAGACCAAGTTCCACCGCCTCATGCACAGCCGCTTGAAGCGCGAAAACACCAACACGGTTGCCGAGAAAGCCCGGCGTATCAGCACAATTCACAACGCCCTTACCAAGCATGCGGTCATTAAAATCATGCAGTGCGTCAATTACATCAGCACGCGTTTCTTCGCCACGCACGAGTTCTAGCAGACGCATGTAGCGCACCGGATTGAAAAAGTGCGTGATGCAGAATCGCTCGCGCAATTCCTGCGGGCTTTCTTCCATCAGAAGTTTGATCGGGATCGTTGACGTGTTGGATGATACAAGCGTGGTTGGCTTTAGATGCGGCAGCAAATTTGCATAGAGCTGTCGCTTGATATCCAAGCGTTCAACAATCGCTTCACATATCCAGTCACACTGACCGGCCTTGTCGAGGTCATCCTCAATATTACCAACAGAAATAAGAGCCGCATTTTCCTTACGCATTAAAAGCGGCGGATCAGATTTTTCAATCCGCTCAATCGCACCAGCGGCAACCGCATTTGCTTGTGCCTCAGATTTAATATCGAGGAGAAGCACCTCAACACCCGCATTGGCGCATTGCGCTGCAATGCCAGACCCCATCGTGCCAGCACCAATCACACATACTTTTTTGATGTCTGAAGAAGTTATGTTTGTCATTAGTATTTCCGTAGTTTAAGAGATCAAAAATTCCCGCATGAATGCGTTCAATTCATGGGGTCTTTCGCCGGGAATTGTGTGTCCGCTATCATTCAACACATGAAGCGTGTTGTTAGGCAATACATCAGCCAATTTCATGCCGGCTCGAAGCGGTGTCATTTTATCCTTACCGCCAAAAACACACATGGTAGGGCACTGGATTTTGGCTGCCTTGTCCGCGCCACTCTCATAATTATTGCAAGCATGAAGGTCGGCAGCTACGACCCCTTCCGGGTTCAAATCCATAACGCGCAATCCATTGCCGACATGAGAAAAGCCCGGCACGGTATTATCATAGTGATGCGCTTCCGGCCCAAGCCCCCATGATGTCATCGCATTTTTAGCAAGTTGCTCTTGGTCATCCGCATTAGACAAAAGCGGGTCACCTACTGGCACCCGGTGAGACGTTGCCACGAACACAATTTTTTCAATACGTGCAGATATCTTGCTCTCGATCTCAATTGCAATCAGTCCGCCAAGGCTATGCCCAACCAGCGTAGCCTTATCGATACCCAGATGATCCAGAACCTGAATAATCCAGTCAGCCTGCGCTTCAACTGAGGTAAGCGGCTCACCGCCTGATAAGTTATGTCCCGGAAAATCCACCGCCAACACGTTATGACCGCCATAGGCAAAGGATCGCGATTGTTGCGACCACACCAGATGCGATGAACCAGCCCCATGCATAAAGATGAGATATGGCTGCCCTTCGACGTGGTCACGCCCGCCGGTAGAAGCATAAACTTCATCTCCGTTTAATTCGAACTTCATGCCACTGCCCTCCCCGCAATTTTGAGTGCCCGGTTGAAATCTGCTTTCAGGTCTTCAATGGATTCCAGACCAACAGATAAACGGATCATGTCTTCGGTCAGACCACCCGCTTTCATATCTTCAGCAGAAATATGACTATGCGTTGTGGATGCCGGATGGATAACCAGCGTCTTCGCGTCCCCCACATTGGCAAGGTGAGAAGCCACTTCAACACTTTCGATGAAGGCCGCACCCGCATCACGGCCACCCTTCACGCCAAAGCCAATCATAGAGCCTGCACCATTGGGTAAAATACGTTTTGCAACTTCGTGGTCAGGATGATCTGGAAGCTCTGGATGTTTCACCCAGCTTACCATGTCATGGTTCTGCAAAAACTCGACCATCGCACGTGCATTGGAAATGTGTTTCTCCATACGCATTGGTAATGTTTCGATACCCTGCAACAAGTGAAATGCATTGGTAGGCGAAAGCGATGGCCCGAAATTATACATGCCTTCCGCCCGCACACGTTGGGTTAGCGCTGCCGGGCCAAACTCTTCCCAGAAATTGATG
The DNA here is from genome assembly GCA_964645215.1 of uncultured Rhizobiaceae bacterium. Classification (GTDB taxonomy): domain Bacteria; phylum Pseudomonadota; class Alphaproteobacteria; order Rhizobiales; family Rhizobiaceae; genus JAALLB01. Next base: position 2,149 of record CAZXZQ010000326.1, read on the forward strand.
CCATCCAGCGCATAGTGAGAATCGGTCAACGTTGGAAACTTGTCTGACGCACCCCAATTGAAATTGCCGCCATCAACCACAGCGCCACCAATAGCAACACCGTGACCACCCATCCATTTAGTGAGTGAGTGCGTGATAACGTTTACACCATGGTCAAACGGCTTAAACAGATAAGGCGTACAGAAGGTTGCATCCATCACAACCGGAATGCCTGCTTTTTCTGCAATCTTAACCACCCGCTCAATGTCCAAAACATCCAGTCCCGGATTACCAATCAGCTCACAGAAAATGAACTTAGTGTTCTCTTGAATAGCAGCTTCAAGCCCATCTAAATCACGACCATGCACAAACGAAGTTTCGACACCAAAGCGCGGCATGGTATTTTTCAGGAGATTGATATTCGCACCATAAAGCTGTGCGGTAGAAACGATATGGTCGCCAGCACTCACAAGCATCGTCGTAACGAGATGCAGCGCTGCCATGCCGGATGCACACGCTGTACAGGCAACGCCACCCTCCATTGCCGCAACACGTTGCTCAAGCACCGCAACTGTCGGGTTAGAAATACGCGTATAAAGGTGGCCACCCTCTTCCATATTATAAAGTGCAGCCGCATGGCGACTATCTTTAAACATGTAAGATGTTGTTTGGTGAATGGGTACAGCGCGAGAGCCATGCTCTTTATCAGGCACATGGCCTGCATGCAGCGCTAGCGTTTCAAGGTCATAAAAGTCTGACATAATAGTCCCTTAGACAAGTGAGTTTCTAACTGGTTTTCGCAGATTTTTATTTGGAATGGAACACGTAAATTTTCAAAATCAATGCACATACACGTTAACCATATTAACAATCAAACGCCGCTGCAGGCATATTTGAATTGCTAATAATTGCTGAATTTTATAGGTTAACAAACAGTTAATGGGCGATTTAGTGATGCGTAGTATGAGTAATTGTGG
>CAZXZQ010000327.1:0-3088 GCA_964645215.1 uncultured Rhizobiaceae bacterium
CCTGCTTCCGCATATACAGAAAAGTCTGCGACCTATGTAAATACAGAAGGTCGTGTTCAGCAAACAAGTCGTGCGGGCTTTGCACCGGGTGAAGCCAAAGAAGACTGGGCGATTTTCCGTGCTTTATCTGCCGTTTTGGGTCAGACATTGCCATTTGATAGTCTCGCTCAGTTGAGATCAGCGCTCTATTCAGAATTTCCATATTTTGCGCAGCTGGATGAGGTTGCAGAACCGATGACAAATGATGTAAATGCTTTTGCAAAATCACTTGGTGCCAAGAAAACTGGTAAAGTTCTTTCCGCACCGCTTACCAGTCCGATCAAGGATTATTTCATGACCAATCCGATTGCACGCGCTTCCAAAGTTATGGCGGAATGTTCGCAAATGCGTTCTGGTGAAATGAAGCAGGCGGCGGAGTAGGGCAAAGATGGAACTTTTAATCTCAATCCTGACATCTGCACCAGTCATTATTATTGGCAAAAGCCTATTGCTATTGGTTTGCCTTCTATTGGTAACAGCTTACATTCTTTATGCTGACCGCAAGATTTTTGCTGCAGTTCAATTGCGTCGCGGACCGAACGTGGTTGGCCCTTGGGGATTATTACAATCCTTTGCTGATCTTCTAAAATTTGTGCTCAAAGAGCCGATTATTCCATCAAGTGCAAGCAAGGCGGTTTTCATACTGGCGCCGCTTGTATCTGCCGTATTGGCACTTGCTGCATGGGCAGTTATCCCACTTGATGAAGGTTGGGCAATTGCTGATCTTAACGTTGGCATCTTGTTTGTTTTTGCAATTGCTTCACTCGAAGTTTATGGCGTGATCATGGGTGGTTGGGCTTCAAACTCCAAATATGCTTTCCTTGCAGCACTTCGTTCGGCTGCGCAGATGGTTTCGTATGAGGTCTCCATCGGTTTCGTGATTATCACTGTCCTTCTTTGTGTTGGTTCACTCAACATGACAGACATTGTACTTGCGCAACAATCAGGCCTTGGAACGCATTATCTTGGCATGAGCAGTTCATTCCTCGATTGGCACTGGTTGCCGCTCTTCCCGATGTTCCTCGTGTTCTTTATCTCAGCGATTGCGGAAACAAACCGTCCGCCATTTGATTTGCCAGAAGCTGAATCAGAGCTTGTTGCTGGCCACATGGTTGAATATTCTTCAACGCTATTCTTGCTCTTCTTCCTTGGTGAGTTTGTTGCCATTCTCTTAATGTGTGCTTTGACTACAATCCTTTTCCTAGGCGGTTGGTTACCACCATTTGAAGTGGCATTCTTAAGCTGGGTGCCAGGCGTATTCTGGTTCTTCCTAAAAATGCTACTGGTCTTCTTCGCAATGGCTATGGTGCGAGCCGTTGTACCGCGTTACCGTTATGACCAGTTGATGCGTTTGGGTTGGAAAGTCTTCCTGCCACTATCACTCTTCATGGTCTTCGCCGTAGCACTTGTTCTTCAACTAACAGGGTGGGTCGCAGCATGAGTAATCTCGCACAAGCAGCTAAATCGCTCCTACTTCTAGAGTTCTTTTCAGCACTTGGTTTGGCATTGCGCTATATGTTCTCTCCAAAGGCAACAATCAACTATCCGTTTGAAAAAGGACCAGTGTCAGCGCGTTTCCGTGGCGAACATGCACTACGCCGTTATCCAAATGGTGAAGAACGCTGCATTGCGTGCAAGCTCTGCGAAGCGATTTGCCCGGCGCAAGCAATTACGATTGAAGCTGGTCCACGTGGTAATGACGGCACACGCCGTACAGTGCGCTATGACATCGACATGGTGAAATGTATCTATTGCGGTTTCTGCCAAGAGGCATGTCCGGTAGACGCAATTGTTGAAGGGCCAAACTTCGAATTTGCGACCGAGACTCGCGAAGAACTCTATTATGATAAGGATAAATTGCTGGACAATGGTGACCGTTGGGAGCGTGAAATCGCGCAAAACCTCAACATTGATGCGCCATACCGCTAGGAAGAAACAATGATATTTTCAGCCCTTTTCTTTTATCTTTTTTCATTCATCACAGTTGCATCTGCACTTATGGTGATTTCTGCACGTAACCCGGTTCATTCGGTACTATTTCTAATTCTGGCATTCGTGAACGCAGCAGGTCTCTTCGTGATGACTGGTGCAGAATTTTTAGGGCTATTGCTTATCGTTGTTTACGTGGGTGCTGTGGCCGTTCTCTTCCTTTTTGTTGTTATGATGTTGGATGTAGACTTTGCCGAACTTAAAGAAGGTTTTCTCCAATATCTGCCAATCGGTGCATTGATCGGTATTGTATTTGTTGTTGAGCTTCTGTTGGTGCTTGGCTCTTGGGTGACCGCACCAGGTGCTGCGACGACAACATCCGCGCCGATACCGGATATCGCTGAAACGCGAAACATCGAAGCACTCGGCAATATTTTATACACAGACTATGTTTTCTTCTTCCAGCTTGCGGGCATGATCCTGCTGGTTGCGATGATAGGCGCGATTGTTCTCACACTGCGCCATAAAGAAAGCGTTCGCCGTCAGGATATTGCAACACAGGTTGCAAGAGATCCGAAAGCTGCAATTGAATTAAGAAAGGTAAAGTCTGGTTCTGGGCTTTAAGCGCAAAGAACCAACAGGATATTCCCATGGAAATTGGCATCTCACACTATCTTTCTGTTAGCGCAATTTTGTTCACAATCGGCATGTTGGGCATTTTTCTTAACCGGAAAAATATCCTTATCATTCTGATGTCGATCGAAATTATTCTTCTATCCGTCAACCTAAATTTTGTTGCGTTCTCGCAGCATTTGAACGACTTGATCGGTCAGGTTTTTGCATTGTTTGTTTTAACAGTTGCCGCTGCAGAAGCTGCGATTGGTTTGGCTATTTTGGTTGTTTTCTTCCGTAACAAAGGTTCGATTGCGGTTGAAGACGTAAGCGAGATGAAAGGTTAGGGCTGATGTATCACTTAATAGTATTTCTGCCGCTAGCCGGTTTCCTGATTGCTGGCCTTTTTGCAAAATCGTTAGGCTCCAAGGCATGTGAATATATCACAACTGGCTTCATGTTGATTGCTGCTGTACTTTCTTGGGTTGCGTTTGCATCATTTGCATAT
>CAZXZQ010000328.1:0-3080 GCA_964645215.1 uncultured Rhizobiaceae bacterium
CAGTGTGTTGCGCAGACCAGTTGAACTCACCGCTCAATCCAGACGTTCGGTCTTCACATTATCCATAAAATGCCCGGCGACCCAGCGATGAAAATGGTGGGTGGCTTCGTCCATCACAGGTGAGAAGTGACCGCCGTCGAAGCCGTCGGCCTTGCGGCCTGCCTGCATGGCTTCCACCACGCCGACATCTTCCATGAAAACCTCTTTCCAGAACGCTGCATTGGTTTGGCGCATGCTATCCCATTCTTCGTCACGCATGTCGTTTGATGCGTAATATAGTTCAATATGTTCTACCGTTTGGCTGGATGATTTTGGTTCCAGCACAATGCCAAATGTGTGGTCTTTGTGAACACCGAACATAACATTTGGATAGAATGTGATGTATTCTGCTTCCTTGTCCCAGCGCTCTGACAGGCCATCAAAGGAGGAAAAATTGCGACCATCTTCGCCTTCAAACATTGTGAAGGCACGGGTGAGTTGGCCGGAGAAGGGGCCTTCGCTCAAAATGTTGGCGTGGTCTTCTAGCTTGGATACTTCGTTTAAACCTGGGTGAATGAAGGGCAAGTGATAAGCTTCCGAATAGTTTTCAACCGCCAGTTTCCAATTCGTTTCCACTTGGAGTTTGAATGAAGATTCTGCACCGCCGTGATAGATGGGTTTGTCGAACTCTTTCCAGCGTTCAAGCACATCTTTGAAATACACGTCAAACGGTTCTGCATCGCCAGAAATGTTGACAAAAACAACATCAAGATGCGTGTGGCTGCGCACTTCCACAAGGCCGAGTTGTGATTTGTCTATGTCCGGGTGTTCGTGAATGCCGGGCCCGCCAACATGGGGCGTTTGTTTGAGTGGGCCTTCAGTGGAGTAGCACCAAGCATGATAAGGGCAACGGAGGAGTCCTGTGGTTTTGCCTGCTTCCTGTACGAGCTTCACGCCACGGTGGCGGCAGGCATTATGAAAGACACGGATTTTGCCATCGCGTCCATGAGAGAGAATGAAAGGATCACCCAGAAACTCGACAGGCTTAACGTCACCCGGTTCTGGTACATCTTTGCCGAAGCCAATGCCCACCCAATTGGGTGCGAAAATCTTGCGCTTTTCTTCTGCAATTGCATCTGGAGACGTATAAAACCAGTTTGGCATGCCGGTTGCTTTTTCAATTGGCAAGGCAGCGTTTGCAATTTCTGATTTTAGATTCAAATCCATTGTCATTCTCCTTACGCGAAGAATGACAAAGGGGGGGCTTGAATTTAAGGCTTGTAAGCGACATGGATGTCGCGCTTATTCATTAGGCTTCTGCCCTATCAACATGTCCCGCTTGCGTCCAAACCCTTTCGCCTTTTCAACCTCAAAGCCTGCGGATTGCAGCCCGCGTTTTACAAAACCGGCGGCGGTATAGGTGGCAAATGTACCGTCTGGTTTTGTGTGTTTGCCAACTTCTAGCATCAGTGTTTCGTTCCATAGTTCAGGATTTTTTGCTGGCGAAAACCCGTCCAGATACCAAGCGTCTGCCGTGAATTTCAAGTCAGGTAATAATGAGTTGGCATCACCCATATAGACTGTGAGTTGGATGTCTTCTGTGAAATGAACTTCAAGAATATTTGCATCAGCTTGCCAAATCTCAACAAGCTTATTTGCAAGATGTGTAAGCTCTGGCCAATTGGATAATGCTTTCTCCATCTCCTCTTTTGACATTGGATATTGTTCAAACGAAATAAAATGTAGCGTTGCATTTTCAGGCTTGAAAGCTTGCCATTGGCGGGCGGTTTCTAGAAAGTTTAGTCCTGTGCCAAAGCCTAATTCTGCAATTACACAGGTTTGCATATCAGGCCAGCGGGCTGGTAATTTGTTTGATTGAATGAAAACATAGTCCGTTTCTGCGCGGCCATCGTCGACAGAATAGTAGGGGTCGTCAAAACGGGTGGAGACGGGCGTGATGTCATCGCGCCATTCAAGTTCACTCACAATTTTCCCCTTGTTTTGAATCGGTTATGGGTACAAGTGTATAGCATGATTCAAGTGGAAAATTTATTTGATACGGTTGTTATTGGCGGCGGCATTTTGGGCCTGTGGGCAGCACGACACGCGATAAAATGTGGCGAGCGGGTTTGTTTGGTTGAGAAGCGCAAGATTGGTGCAGGAGCGTCTGGTGGTTTCCTCGGTGCGCTCATGCCACATATGCCGGATGGGTGGGACGCGAAGAAACAATTTCAATATAAGGGGCTTTCAACACTTCCCGCCGCGATTGCCGAGCTTGAGGCGGATACAGGCCATGATTGTGGATATCGCATGTGTGGCCGCATCATGCCACTGCCGCATGAGAAAATGCTGCAACACATGCCCATCCGCACGAAAGGATCTCAAGAATTTTGGGGTGATGGGTTGGAGATGGTTTTATATGAGGATATTGGGAATCTAACCGGACTGCATCCGGAGCCTTCACCACGCCCGCATCCTCAGCTTGTCGCAGGATGGGTGAATCCTGACATTGCAAAATTTGGCATTCAGTACGACACGTTTTCAGCTCGGGTTAACCCGCGTGCGTATGTAGCTGCACTTGAGGCGTATGTGAGGCCACGTGCTGCGGTGAAGGAGGGTGTTGAGGGTACCCTTAGACAAGCTCAGGGTGAGGGGGGCGTTGAGCTTTCCAATGGAGATAAAATCCAAACAGGCAAAATCATCGTTGCGAATGGCTATGAAGCATACCCCATGTTGCAACCTTTAATGGGGGAGCTGAATGCGGGCAAGTCTATCGGGCGCGGTGTCAAAGGGCAGGCGGTGCTTGTTGAGTATGAGCATGATGATACGCTGCCGATTGTCTATCATGACGGGGTTTATGTCGTGCCGCATGCTAATAACAAAGTGGCAATTGGTTCAACGTCTCGCAAAGAGTGGATGGATTCAGATACGTTTGATGAAGCAGATATGGAATTTTATCATAAGGCCGTTCAATATGTGCCAGCGCTTAAAGACGCGCCGATCATTAATAAATGGGCAGCTGTTCGCCCACGTAACACGCTGGAAGGCAAGGGGACTGATCCGTTTTTTGGAGCGGTGCCGGGTTATGATAATCTATATAC
>CAZXZQ010000329.1:0-3063 GCA_964645215.1 uncultured Rhizobiaceae bacterium
ATGAAAACGCCCCCAAAGAAGGACTGCTTTTCGCATCAAGTGGCTTGGCTGGTTCAGTCATTTTTTTATCCTACAAATGCGCGTTCAACTACGAAGGTTGCAGGCTTATTGTTTGCACCTTCTTCGAGGCCAAAGCCTTCAAGAACTTCTTTGGTTTCGTTCAACATATCCATTGATCCGCAAATCATGCCACGATCAACTTCCGGAGTAATTGCCGGAACGCCAAGATCATCGAAAACCTTACCGGAACGCATTAAATCTGTAATGCGCCCTTGGTACGGATAATCTTCTCGGGTAACGGTACAATAGTGGCGAAGACGACCTTCTGTCAGTTCCCCCACGAGCGGGTCATTCTTAATCTCTTCAACAAGATCCTGACCATATTTCAACTCACTCACCTCGCGACAAGTATGCGTGAGGATTACCTCTTCAAACTTGTCATAAGTTTCCGGGTCTCGAATAAGAGACGCAAATGGCGCGATGCCCGTGCCGGTTGAAAACATCCATAGTCGCTTACCGGAAATCAGCGCATCATTCACCAGCGTACCAGTTGGCTTTTTGCGCATAATGATAGTGTCACCTTCTTTGATCTGTTGAAGGTGTTGTGTAAGCGGGCCATCAGGCACCTTGATCGAGAAAAATTCAAGCGTCTCGTCCCAGCTAGGTGACGCAATCGAATAGGCGCGATAGACAGGCTTCTCCGCATTAGGCAAGCCAATCATCACAAATTCGCCGGAGCGAAATCTAAAACTTGCTGGTCTTGTGATCCGAAAGCGAAACAGATTATCTGTGTAATGTTGGACTTCGCTTACGGTTTCCGCGAACACATTATCTGGGATAGGAAACGCAGCATCTACATTTTCTATGACTTCAGCTAAGGACATAAGTTTCTCCAATCAAATTCTTAAGCGGCGGATTTTTCGGACATAAGTTTCAATTTATCAGGCTTGTTTGCCCATTTTTCACGATCCGCACAGGGTTCACCCTTCTCTGTCACGTTGACCCAGTTCTCTGAATATTTCTTATTCAGTTCAACCCAGAAATCCGCATTAGCAATCGTATCCGGTTTAATTGCATCAATCGGGCATTCCGGCTCACAAACGGCACAGTCAATGCATTCATCAGGATGGATCACGACCATGTTTTCACCTTCATAGAAACAATCTACCGGGCAAACCTCGATACAATCCTTGTATTTGCAATTGATGCAATCATCCGTGACGACAAAAGTCATGTTGCACAGCCTTCTTCAAATTCATTTGTATACTAACAATTATTAAATATGAGTTACTTCGTCAAGCCTATATATTTTTTCACTTCCTAAGCTAAATTGCTTGACCAGAAATTTCGTAACATTAGTATACTAACGATAAAGCTGGCCAATCAGAAAGAACTAATCAATGATTTGGCCTTGCGCTGCTATAAGTTGCGGCAGCGCAATAACAATAAGAATCCATAGGAGTTGAGATGGCTGACGCACCGAAAGACATGCCTGAAAAGGGCCGAACACTTATCACCAATATTGGGCTACTTCTGACCGGTGACCTAGACGCACCAATCGCTGATAGTGACTGTCTCTTAATAGAAGACGGCAAGATCGTGGGCTTTGAGGCTGCTGACGCCGACCGTAAAATCGACGCAGCAGGCTGTGCCGTAGCACCTGGCCTGATTGACGGCCACTGCCATCCGGTTTTTGGCGACTGGACGCCCCGTCAGAACCAAATTGGCTGGATCGAAATGAATGTGAACGGCGGTGTCACCAGTTTCATATCTGCCGGTGAAGTACATCTTCCCGGTCGCCCCAAGGATGCAGAAGGCGTCAAAGCCCTTGCTATGGTGGCTCAGCGTTGTTTTACCAATTTCCGTTCAACTGGTGCAAAAGTGCTAGCAGGCGCTCCCGTACCAGAACTTGATTTTGATCGTGATTTTTATGTTGGGATCAAAGAAGCGGGCATCCGTCACATCGGAGAAATTGGTCTTGGCACAGTTGCCAAAGGCCCTGATGCAGCCCGCGTCACCGGTTGGTGCCGAGAGTTAGGGATCGAAACAATTATGCATACAGGCGGCCCATCAATTGCCGGTTCTCATCATGTTACAGCTGCAGATGTGTTAGAGGCACAACCCGATGTTGTTAGCCACATCAATGGCGGCCCGACGTCTATTCCGCATGAAGAAATTCGTGAGCTTTGCCGCAATGCTACTGGCGCACTTGAAGCCGTACATAATGGCAATGAGAAGTCAGCCTTGGTTGCGTTAGAAGGCGCAATAGCTGAAGACCGGCTAGCAGATTTTCTGATCGGAACAGATGCTCCTGCTGGCTCCGGTGTGCAGCCAAATGGCATGCTGCGCATGGCCACGCTATTGAGCAGTTTTGGTGGGTTACCGGCTGAGCAGGCATGGTGTTGTGGCACCGGTAACGTGACAAAGCGACGAAATCTTGAGCAAGGGATTGTGGAGCCAGGACGGCCAGCAGACTTAGTCTTTATGGATCGCCCTAGTGGATCAGGTGGAAACGATGTGCTGGGTGCGATGGCTATTGGCAATATTCCAGGGATCGCAGCTATTATGATTGATGGTAAAATGCGCACAGGACGATCACGTTCGACACCACCATCCGCCAGCGTGCCAGTACTCTAAAGACACAATCAATTAAAGCCGATGTTAGCCACCCATGGTTGGCATGGCTTGGTTGCAGAGCAACATAGTTTGGACTGCTGGTTTAGGTGATCTTCTTCAAAGCCTTCAGGAGCGTTTTTTGCTCCTGAACGGTTAATGGTTGAAGCGTCTCTGATGTAATTTTTTTACCCGCTTTTTTCATGTCATTGACAAGCGTCGTTCCGCTATCTGTTAGAGAAACCAGCAAACGTCTTTTGTCTTCCGGGTCCGGACGAGATTTAAGAAAGTTCTTTTGAATTAACCGGTCCACAACGCCCTTTATGGTAGCAACGTCCATTCCTGAAAGACGTCCAAGATGGTTTTGCGAACATTCGCCATTGTCAGAAATTCGTACAAGAGCAGAAAATTGCGTTGGCGTAATATTATCAATCGTGTTGTTTTGAAAGA
>CAZXZQ010000330.1:0-3049 GCA_964645215.1 uncultured Rhizobiaceae bacterium
TATCAATTCTTACCCGCCCCTTTAAGAAGATTGTTCAATTAATCTGTAGATCCCAATCAATCAAGAGCTTGCGCACGGCTATTTGATAAAGATGCCACTGGCTCTCTATCTTGAAGATCAGAGTTTTGTTAACCTGAAAACGGTTTCTGCATCAGAAATTCGAACCAGTTTTGACCCTCAAGTGATTATAAATGACGCTATTTACAAACAAAATTATTATTTGTACACTAACAATAATTAAGATCTGCATTTCCACGAGGTTTATAGAATGAGTGTGTATCGTTGTCCAGAAAATCTAGAGGATGCGTATGCACTTTTATCTGATGATTCGTGGAAAATCTTGTCTGGTGGAACAGATTTTTATCCCGCTCTAGGGCAGACGCATGTCAATTTCAACGTGCTAGATGTCTCACGTATTTCATCCATGCGTGCCATCAAAAAAGATGATGAAGGCAATTGGCATATTGGTGCATTGGCTACCTGGACTGATATTATCAGGCATGATTTACCGCCTGCGTTTGACAGTTTGAAATTATCTGCGCGTGAGGTTGGCTCCGTCCAAATTCAAAATCGAGCAACTGTTATTGGTAACATCTGCAACGCTTCTCCAGCTGCTGATGGTGTTCCGCCACTTCTAACCCTTGGTGCGATCGTAAAGATCGGTTCTGCAGATGGTGAGCGCGAATTGCCATTGCATGATTTCATTTTGGGCAATCGCAAAATAAACCTTCAGCCAAATGAATTGGTGGTTGGCCTTAAGGTTCCAGCGTCGAGTGCAAAAGGTCAGTCGACATTTCTGAAATTAGGCGCGCGGAAATATCTAGTGATTTCTATTTCTATGGTTGCGGCAAAAATTGTTACTGATGGGAGTGGTGTGATTGAAGATGCTGCGGTGAGCGTCGGTTCATGCTCGCTTGTTGCGACTCGCTTGCCGGATTTGGAGAAGGCCCTGATTGGTCTAAACATAAAGGACCGGTTGCAAACTTGTATTATGGATGAGCACTTATCAGTTCTGTCTCCAATCGATGATGTGCGTGCTACGAAAGCTTATAGAATGGATGCCAGTAAAGAGCTTGTTGCGCGGGCGCTACATATGGCTGTGGAGGAGTATTGCTAATGGATATCTCCTTTGAATTGAATGGTGGGAAGCAACAAGCGTCGGTTGATCCGGTAAAGCGCCTATCTGAGTTTTTGCGTAGTGACTTAGGCTGCTCGGCTACAAAGGTCGGTTGTAATGCAGGCGATTGCGGTTCTTGTACGGTTTTAATCGACGGCGAGATTGCTTGCAGTTGTCTCACAAGTGCTGCGCAAGTGAATGGCGCCAAGGTTGAAACGCTGGAAGGCATGGGTCGTGACGGCACTTTGACCAAGCTTCAAAAGAGCTTTTTGCATTTCGGAGCGGCGCAGTGCGGAATTTGTACACCAGGCATGCTCATCTCGGCGAAAGTATTGCTAGAGAGTAACCCTGCTCCCTTAAAACAGGAAGTAGAAGACGCGCTAGGCGGCGTCTTGTGTCGATGCACGGGGTATCGAAAAATTGTTGAAGCAGTAATGCATGCAAATGATTTTGAGGACGTTTCAGTGTCGCCAGAAGCAGGCGAGGGGGTCGGTGCTCCTATTCGCCACCTGGATGGTGTTCCAAAAGTGGACGGCACATTGAAATACGGCAATGATACCATTCCTGCCGATGCGCTTTATGTGCGTGTTATTCGAAGCCCGCATCATTTTGCTGAGTTTTCAATTGCTAACAAGCAAGCGTTCGTTTCTGCTCATGAGGGTGTCGAAGCGTTTATGGATGCATCTGACATTCCAGGCAAGAATTGCTTTGGGGTAATACCACCCTTTGCGGATCAGCCGGTCTTTGCGCAAGGTGTGGCTCGTTGGCGTGGTGAAGCAGTGGCTGCTGTCGTTGGTGACGAAGCTACGGTCCGTGCATTTTCGGATGATGATTTTCCAGTCTCCTGGCAGCCTCAACCCCATGCACTACTGCCTCATGAAGCGATGAACGGTAATCTCAAAAACTTGCATGAAGGTCGTGAAGGAAATCTGCTTGTAGAAGGTTATGTCGAAAAGGGTGATGTGGAAACGGGACTGAGCGCGTCTGAATTCCAGGTTGAGGTGAGTACATCCACACCATTTATTGAGCATGCCTATATTGAACTCGAAGCGGGTTACTGTGCGCCAAAGGGCAACAGACTTGAACTCTTTGGTTGTACGCAAGCAGCAGTTATGGACAAGGAAAGCCTTGCAGAAATTATGGGGCTTGATGAAGACGCAATTCGCGTTATGCCTTCGGCATGTGGTGGCGGCTTTGGGTCTAAGCTTGATATTTCCTTTCAGCCTTATATTGCGCTTGCCGCATGGAAGTTGAACCGTCCGGCTTACATTAGCTATTCCCGCACTGAATCGATGCAGTCGACTACGAAACGTCATCCGTCTGAAATCACGCTAAAGCTTGGTTGTGACAAAGATGGCAAGATTGCCGGGTTTGATTTTGAGGGCACATTTAACACAGGCGCTTATGCCAGCTGGGGACCAACGGTTGCGAACCGCGTGCCAGTGCATGCTTCAGGCCCATATTTTGTAGAAAATTATCGTGCGAAGAGTTATGCGATCCACACAAACACGCCGCCTTCTGGTGCGTTTCGTGGGTTTGGTGTTCCTCAATCGGCAATCGCACAAGAAACAGCTTTTGACCAGCTAGCGGACAAGGTTGGGATAGACCGCCTTGATTTCCGCATTAAAAACGCACTTCAAAATGGAATGCCTACAGCCACGGGACAAGTGTTCGATAAAGGCGTCGGCATCAAGGAATGTCTTGAAGCCCTGAGGCCCGCATGGGATAAAGCAAATAAAGCTGCTCAAGAATTTAATGCAAAAGCCAATGGCAGCGGTCTGCGCAAAGGTGTTGGCCTTGGTTCTTGTTGGTATGGTTGCGGAAATACATCCCTGCCAAACCCTTCAACCATTCGCATGGGTATCAAGGTGGATGGCAGTGTCGTGCTTCACCAAGGTGCGATGGATATCGGACAAGGTGCGAATACAGTTA
>CAZXZQ010000331.1:0-3043 GCA_964645215.1 uncultured Rhizobiaceae bacterium
TCTTGAAGGCATTTTGCTTGATACAATGTTTGAACTTCCAGCACTTGAAGGTGTTGAAGAAGTTGTAATTTCTGAAGAAGTTGTGGAGGGCAATGCACGCCCACTCTACATTTATTCAGATAAAGAAGACGAAAAAGAAGCAAGCGCGTAAGCAAAACAGCTTCATTGAGCTTTTAAAGCCGCCCAAATGGGCGGTTTTTTGTTTTTACAGCCAGTTACCAATCTTTGTAGTCAAATCTCGATTATTTGTTCATTGGTTGATCTGCATACCTTGAAGCAGAGCCATTAGAACCCCAAATAGTGGTATAACAAAAACTGCCTGCCTAAATTCGTCATCAACAAATCGAAGTCGTTAAAATCTGTTAGGTATAACTTCTGAAATAAGTATTCTAACTTGGCTGATGAATGTAGAGTGAAAGAATCGCAGGCGCACTTATTGCTGTAAGGAACTAAACATGAGCAAAGAAACAACAGGTGATATTGAATTTGGGTCTGGTGATCTTTTTCCGCTATTACCTCTACGTGACATCGTTGTATTCCCGCACATGATCGTGCCGCTTTTCGTGGGTCGTGAAAAATCGATCGCCGCACTTGAAGAAGTGATGAACAATGATCGACAAATTCTATTGTTCACCCAGAAGAACGCAACAGAAGATGACCCATCACCGGAATCGCTTTACGAGATCGGCACAATGGCTTCTGTGCTTCAACTGTTGAAATTGCCTGATGGTACAGTCAAAGTTTTGGTTGAGGGTGTTTCGCGCGCACGCGTCAGAAAATTCACTGAACGGGATGAATATTTCGAAGCTGTTGCAGATATTCTTGAAGATGATGAAGATGATCCGGTTGAAGTTGAAGCTTTAGCGCGGTCTGTTGTTGCGGATTTCGAAAACTATGTGAAGCTTAATAAGAAGATTTCACCTGAAGTCGTTTCCTCCGTTACGCAGATAGACGAATATTCAAAACTTGCAGATACAATTGCATCGCATCTCGCGGTTAAAATTGCTGAGAAACAGGAAATCTTGGGCATATTCAGTGTTAAAGAGCGCCTTGAACATGTCATTGGCATGATGGAGAGCGAAGTTTCGGTTCTGCAAGTTGAAAAACGCATCCGTGGTCGCGTTAAACGCCAGATGGAAAAAACCCAACGCGAATATTATTTAAATGAGCAAATGAAAGCCATTCAAAAAGAACTTGGCGATGGTGAAGATGGCAAAGACGAGCTTCAAGAGCTTGAAGATCGCATCGGCAAAACCAAGCTTTCAAAAGAAGCTAAGGAAAAAGCTGAAGCTGAGTTTAAAAAGCTAAAGCAAATGTCACCAATGTCTGCTGAGGCAACTGTGGTGCGCAATTACCTTGATTGGTTGCTTGGCATACCGTGGGGCAAGCGCTCGGCTGTTAAAACTGATTTGCACAAGGCTCAGGAAGTGCTTGATGTGGACCATTACGGCCTTGAGAAGGTGAAAGAGCGCATTATCGAATATCTTGCCGTGCAGGCACGTGCCAAGAAGATCAAAGGCCCAATCCTTTGTCTTGTTGGTCCTCCAGGTGTTGGTAAAACGTCACTTGGCAAGTCGCTTGCAAAATCTACTGGCCGTGAGTTCGTGCGTATGGCGTTGGGCGGTGTACGTGATGAAGCTGAAATTCGTGGTCACCGTCGTACGTATATTGGCTCAATGCCTGGCAAAGTCATCCAGTCCATGAAGAAGGCTAAAAAAGCCAATCCGTTATTCCTTCTTGATGAAATCGATAAGATGGGCATGGACTTCCGTGGTGATCCGTCATCAGCATTGCTTGAGGTGCTTGATCCGGAACAAAACAGCACATTTGCAGACCATTATCTGGAAGTTGATTACGATCTTTCAAACGTCATGTTTGTGACCACTGCAAATACGCTTAATATTCCCGGCCCACTGATGGACCGTATGGAGATTATCCGTATTGCGGGCTACACGGAAGATGAAAAGCTTGAGATTGCAAAGCGTCACCTATTGCCTAAGGCGATTAAAGACCATGCGCTTCAACCTAAAGAGTTTGCTGTGAATGATGAAGCTATTCGCGTGGTTATCCAAACATACACTCGTGAAGCGGGTGTGCGTAATCTTGAACGTGAACTCTCCAAGTTAGCGCGTAAGGCTGTGACTGAGATCATGAAGGGCAATCGTAAATCAATCAAAGTTACACCTAAAAACATCGACGAGTTCCTTGGTATTCCGAAGTTCCGCCATGGCGAAGCTGAAAAAGAAAATCAGGTTGGTGTTGTTACCGGCCTTGCATGGACCGAAGTTGGTGGTGAGCTTCTAACGATCGAAGGCGTTACAATGCCTGGTAAAGGTAAGATGACAGTTACTGGCAATCTAAAAGACGTCATGAAAGAGTCGATCTCTGCTGCTGCATCCTATGTACGCTCACGGGCTGTTGATTATGGCATTAAGCCGCCGACCTTTGATCAAGTTGATATCCACGTGCACGTACCGGAAGGTGCTACACCAAAGGATGGTCCATCCGCAGGCATTGGTATGGCAACGGCCATCGTTTCTATGCTGACAGATATTCCGGTCAATGCGAATGTTGCCATGACAGGTGAAGTGACCCTGCGTGGTCGTGTTCTGCCTATTGGTGGGTTAAAAGAAAAGCTTCTTGCAGCACTACGTGGTGGCATTACCAAAGTACTGATCCCGGAAGAGAACGCAAAAGACTTGCCTGACATTCCTGACAATGTGAAAAACGAAATGGAGATCATTCCAGTTTCTCACATGGCAGAAGTTTTAGAGCATGCGCTTGTCACAAAGCCAATGGCAATTGAGTGGACGGCGGAAGACGCTGAACGCGCGCGTCGTGAGTTGATGGCACCATCAAATCCTGAAGGCTCCAGCGTCGCGCATTAAGCTAAAAACCCCAGAAAACAACGAGAAGCGGGCCGAATCATTGCGGCCCGTATTTCGTTTTAACGATGAAAATTACCAGGTTTTCAGGGCTTACTTTCTGTTTTGATAAAGAAAATGTACTTAAAACACCCCAAAACCGCAGAAATCAGCCGTTT
>CAZXZQ010000332.1:0-3030 GCA_964645215.1 uncultured Rhizobiaceae bacterium
ATTCTTTTGGCGATGACCGTATTTTTATTGAGAAATTCGTTACCCAACCCCGCCATATCGAAATTCAGGTACTGGGTGATAAACACGGCAATTGCATTTATCTTGGTGAGCGTGAATGTTCCATTCAGCGCCGCAATCAAAAAGTAATTGAAGAAGCACCTTCTCCATTCTTAGATGAAGCAACCCGCAAAGCAATGGGCGATCAGTCTGTCGCACTTGCTAAGGCCGTTGATTATTCCTCCGCTGGCACGGTGGAATTCATCGTCGATGGCGATAAGAATTTCTATTTCTTGGAAATGAATACGCGCCTGCAAGTTGAACATCCGGTAACCGAACTCATCACTGACGTTGATTTGGTAGAACAAATGATACGTGTTGCCTATGGTGAGAAACTTGGCATGACGCAACAAGACGTCAAACTAAATGGTTGGGCAATCGAATCTCGCCTTTATGCTGAAGATCCTTATCGTGGTTTCTTGCCATCAATTGGCCGTCTCTCACGCTACTCTCCACCGGCAGAAGAGGTCCGTGCAGACGGCACCATCATCCGCAATGACACAGGCGTTTTTCAAGGCGGTGAGATTTCCATGTTCTACGATCCTATGATCGCCAAGCTCTGTACTTGGGGTAAGGATCGCCCTGCAGCACTTCAAGCGATGCGTGAAGCATTAGACCAGTTTGAAGTTGAAGGTATTGGCCACAACTTGCCATTCTTATCAGCGGTGATGGACCATGAAAAATTCACCTCCGGTAATATGACAACAGCCTTCATTGAGGAAGAATATCCTGATGGGTTTGACGGTGTTTCAATTGATGAAACATCTGCTGCAAAAATTGCAGCCGCGGTAAGCGTACTCAACATGATTTCTGAATTGCGCCGTACACGTTTGACAGGCGCACTCGCTAATCACAAACGCGAAGTGAGCACGTCTTGGGTAGCGGTGATTGACGGTCAGCAATTGCCAGTCATACTCGATAATCTTCGCAATGAAGGCGCGACAGTGACTGTGGCAGACAGTGCATTTGAAGTAGAAACCGATTGGCGCCCGGGCCAGTCGCTCGCGCAGGTTAGCGTAGAGGGTGAGACACTCTCACTCAAAACCGATCCGACCCATACAGGTTTCCGCATTCGTTGGCGCGGCGCAGATATGGATGTGAAAATACTCACCCATAAACAGGCCGAATATCTGGCCATGATGCCGAAGAAAATTGCGCCCGATACATCGAACCTTCTGCTTTGCCCAATGCCAGGACTGGTCGTCTCCATCAATGTAAGTGAAGGTGACGAGGTTCAAGAGGGTCAAGCACTTGCAACGGTTGAAGCTATGAAAATGGAAAACATCCTGCGTGCTGAGAAAAAATGCAAGGTTGGGAAAATCAAAGCAGCGGCAGGTGATAGCCTTGCACTTGACGATGTGATTATGGAGTTTGGAGGGATATGATGTGCTAGAAATCATCCCTCTTACAGGATTATTAGGCGCTGAAATAATCGGCGCTGATATTCGTAAAGCGGATGATTTTGCCCTCATTAAAGAAGCCTTCATCAAGCATTCTGTTATTACGATACGCGGCCAATCTATCACGCCAGATGAGCATCTTACGTTTGCGCGACAATGGGGCGAGATTAACGTAAACCGTTTTTTCACCGCACTTGATACGCATCCAGAAATCGCGATCGTTTTAAAAGAACCAGACCAAAAGGGCGCGATTGGAGAACAGTGGCACACGGACCATGCTTACGACACCGAACCTGCACTTGGTTCCATTCTCCATGCAATTGAAACTCCTCCTTCTGGTGGCGACACAGTATTTTGCTCTATGGCAGCCGCTTATGACGAACTCTCAGACCAGTTCAAAACTATTTTGAAGGGTATGAAAGCGTGGAACTCTTCAAGACATGTATTTGGCGTGGCGCAAGCAAATGCTGAAACAGCTAAATCTGGACGCATTACTAACGCAGAAGCCGCCACGCAAGATGCACTGCATCCCATTGTCATCAAGCACCCGCTTTCCGGCCGCGAAGGTCTCTACGTCAATCCACAATTTACCACGCATATTGATGGCCTCAATCGATCCGAATCTGATGCAATTTTGAATATGCTTTATGCGCATTGCCAAAAGCCTGAATTTCAATGCCGCGTGCGCTGGCAAGCAGGTGACATTACCATGTGGGATAATCGCGCTACCTGGCACAAGGCGATTAATGATTATCACGGATTTAGACGGTATATGCACCGTGTCACCATAGAGGGGTGTGCGTTAGAGTCCGCATAAATTTCTTGCAATTATGTTCTTATTTTGTTCTATTCTTGAGTCCAGTAAGAATGGAACCTTATGCAATCAATATTCGTCAATTATCTTTTTCTGGATATGAATTCCTATTTTGCTTCTGTCGCACAACAGGAAGAACCAAGCTTGCGCGATCAACCAGTGGGCATTGTAACCGTTGATAAATCTGGGGCGTGTTGCATTGCGGCGAGTTATGAAGCAAAGGCACACGGGATTGGTGTTGGGACACGCCGCGAAGAAGCGCTTGAGCTCTGCCCGGGAATTAAATTTCGCGAAGCAAAGCATGATCTCTATGTCGATTATCACCATCGCATAAAGCAAGCGATCGAGAAAATTTACCCGATAGAGAAAACCCATTCTGTGGATGAAGTTGCCTGCCATTTAATCGGCCGTACGCGCAAACTTGAAACCGCCATGAAAATTGGTGAAGCTATGCGCCAACAAATTGCACGTGATGTGGGCCCTGCCATGCGATGTTCGATTGGTCTTGGCTCCAGCAAATTGCTTGCAAAAATGGCTGGCGAAATGAAAAAACCGGACGGGCTGGAATGGCTCACACCAGAAGTTATGCCGCAAAAACTTGAAGGGTTTAAGCTGAGCGATATTCCCGGCATCGGCCGACGCATGGAACATCGGCTTTTGCGGGCGGGCATATTAGACATAAACTCCCTTTATAATCTGGAAGCTAAGCATGCCCGCAAACTTTGGAATAATGTGAATGGCGAGAGGTTCATCATGGCC
>CAZXZQ010000333.1:0-3030 GCA_964645215.1 uncultured Rhizobiaceae bacterium
TGCAGATGGAATGGATAAACAATTGCATCAAGAACGCACTGGTGTGAAATCTGTGTTGACATTGAATGATGTGGAAGAACTTCCGGACGCTGCTATGGTGAGCAATGGAGTTGATTTCTTCGCAAAGAAAGATGGTAAATTTCTTCAATGGTCTGATAAGGGTTACAAGAAAACCAATTTAAAAGCGCGCGAATATACATTGCTTACGCCTCCTTCCATCATCGGTGTTTTGCGCGAGAATTTTTTGCCGAGCTGGCATACAACAGCGCAAGGATTAATTCATGGCAGTGCATGATTTTCGCTCACAAAGATTGTTCGTCAATCACCCATTAAAAAAAGACGTAAGTTTTGAAGTGGCCCGCGAGCAGGCGAATTATCTGCTCAATGTCATGCGGCTTAAAACGGATGATGAGATTTTGACCTTTAACGGCAAAGACGGCGAGTGGCGTGTGCGTGTAGAAGAAATGGGTCGTAAAAAATGTAAACTGCATTCGCTTGAACAAATGCGTAGCCAACCTGAAAACCCTGATCTTATCTATTGTTTTGCGCCGCTTAAACAGGCGCGGCTTGATTATATGGTGCAAAAGGCAGTTGAAATGGGGGCGGGCGTTTTGCAACCTGTCATCACGCAATATACGCAAGTTAGGTCACTCAATGAAAAGCGCTTAGCTGCAAACAGCGTTGAAGCAGCAGAGCAATGCGGCATTATAAGCTTGCCTGAAATTCGCGAGCCTTTGCCTTTAGTTAAGTTGCTGGAAAATTTAGGTGATGAAACCCATCTTATTTTTTGTGATGAGGAAGCTCATTCTTTAAATTCGATTGAACACTTAAAATCCTTAGGGTCAAAAAACCTCGCACTTTTAATTGGCCCAGAGGGTGGGTTTAGCAATGAGGAGCGGGAGTATTTAGCCGAACATAAAAATGTAACCAAGCTGGGATTAGGCCCACGAATTCTCCGTGCAGATACGGCAGCTGTTGCCGCACTTGCAATTATTCAAGCACATTTAGGTGATTGGTATGAGTGATTTCGCAGCTTGATCAAATAATGAACAATAGTCTACAAAAAATTCTATTGCAGAATCTGCATAATTTTTGCTAGCTGGAATATAACTAAACGATTTATAGAAAGCCCGGAATGGCACGCGATACCACTGATAACCGCCCAATCGAAAATTACTCCGAAATGGTGGAATGGCTTACGAAGGGCAATAAGCCAAAATCGGAATGGCGTATTGGCACTGAGCATGAAAAATTTGGATTCTATCTCGATAGCTTAAAACCTGTTCCCTATGAAGGTGACAATGGGATTGAAGCAATTTTACTTGCCATGAAAGATAAGCTTGGATGGGAAGGCATTGAAGATGCTGGCCGCATCATTGGGCTTTATAATGAAAAAGAGGGCGGTGCGATTTCACTTGAGCCTGGCGGACAGTTTGAACTTTCTGGGGCGCCACTTGAAACATTGCATCAAACATGCCGAGAATCCAATCAGCATTTGGCTCAGGTAAAAGAAGTCGCTTCTGAAATGAATATCGGGTTTTTAGGGCTTGGTGCTTCGCCAATTTGGACGTTTGAAGAAACGCCAATGATGCCGAAAAGCCGGTATAATATTATGAAAGCCTATATGCCAAAGGTTGGCGGTCAGGGCCATGACATGATGTTCAGAACCTGCACTATTCAGGTTAATCTCGATTTTTCAGATGAGCGCGACATGGTGCGTAAGCTTCAAACCTCGCTTAAGTTGCAATCTGTGGCGACAGCATTTTTTGCAAATTCTCCCTTTAAAGAAGGTAAGCCAAGTGGCCTTCTTTCTTGGCGCAGTGATATTTGGCGTGATGTAGACAATCAACGCGGTGGCTATCACCCCTTTATGCTTCAAGATGATTTTGGCTTTGAGAAATACGTTGATTGGGCGCTTGATGTGCCAATGTATTTCATCATTCGCGATGGAAAATATCATGATTGTACCCATATTACATTCCGACAGTTTATGGCTGGTGCACTTAAGGGTGAAGTGGAAGATTATCAGGCCAATATGGGGGACTGGGGAAATCACATGAGTACGGTTTTCCCTGATGTACGTTTAAAACGTTTCTTGGAAATGCGTGGTGCTGATGGTGGCCCGTGGCACGGAATTTGTGCACTGCCTGCTCTGTGGGTTGGCCTGCTTTATTCTGAAACTGCGCTAGAAGCCGCAGAAGCGCTCGTGAAAGATTGGACACCAGAAATGGTGGGTGATCTTCGTAACACAGTACCGACCAAAGGTTTTAACTGCAAGGTCAATGGACATAAGCTTCTAGACATTGCCAAAGAAGTGTTGGATATCTCGCGTTCCGGTTTAATCGAGCGTGCTAATAAAAATGGTGATGATATGGATGAAACCATATTCTTGCAGCCATTAGAAGAAACGGTCGCGTTCGGTCAAACGCCTGCTGAACGCATGCTTCAAAAATATGAAAATGCGTGGGGCAAAGATATTACAAAAGTATTTGACGAATACGCGTTCTAGACCCTGTTACGGTATCTAACGCCTTCTTCAAGTTCCATAAATTCAACTTGAATATTACTGCCCTTACGGCTGATCACGCGGCATTGCGCGCGGATACTATCTGGCTCTACATAGAGTGTAAAAAGTGATGGAAGCCCCATCCAACCTGACATAACTAAGACAGCATTTTCGCTTGAGAAATTCTTCACTGCACAATGTACAGCGCTACTTTCATCATTGAATACAACTCGCCCAATTCGAGGTAGACGATTGTTTAATTTCGCACGATTTGCTGGGGTTCTCTTTGTATTCTTTACTTCTACTGCTTCCAAACTCATAAAATAAAATTTCCAGATTAGTTTTAGGACACTGGAGCCATCATAATGCCATTATGGTTAATGTTGGATTAAGCGGAAAAATTTTACGTAAGTAATTGAAAGAAAATAATATATTGAAATTTTACAAACGTAACAGCGTTCAAAATGTCTCAAATTATGTATAGTGCGATTCTTAATGTAATCTCTGTTTACCGCCCAGCAATA
>CAZXZQ010000334.1:0-3014 GCA_964645215.1 uncultured Rhizobiaceae bacterium
ATATTCCTATTTTTACAATGCACCTGTTACAACTTTGATACTTGAAAAATTGCCTGCAACTTTGTTGCTTGTATTCTCATCACAGATTTTGGCAATTTCACTTGGCATGATTTTAGGTGTTATAGCGGCGAGAAAACCAAATGGTCTGGCAAGTCTTGTTGTAACTTTTCTATCCTTGTTTGGCTTTGCAGCACCTGTCTTTTGGAGTGGCATACTCCTTATCATTCTGTTTGTTTCAATCTTCCCGATTTTCCCCGTTGGCGGCATGTCAAATGTAACTGTTGAAGGTGGTTTCTTCGTTAAATCTCTCGATATATTATACCATTTAATATTACCAATGGTGACACTCGCCTCTATCTATATAGCGCTTTATAGTCGCTTAGTACGTGCATCTATGTTGGAGGTTTTAGGAAGCGACTATATCCGTACTGCGCGTGCAAAGGGATTGTCTGAAAATATTGTACTTTATAAACATGCTCTCAAAAATGCGCTTGGCCCTCTTATCACCGTTGCTGGATTACAGTTTTCAGCAGTCATGTCCGGAGCCGTTGTGGTGGAAGCCGTATTTACGTGGCCGGGCCTTGGAACATTGGCGCTGAAATCCATTCTGGCGCGAGACACGCCCACAATCATGGGCATCTTGTTCTTTTCCTCATTGGTGGTGATTGTGATCAATATCTTAACAGATGTAGTTTTGCGGTCGATAGACCCACGCATCAAGTCCGGATAGTTCGCTCATGTCTGATATTACAAACCAGGAAATTAAAACCATTCATCCTTTGTCAGAAATGACAACGATGTTCTTCAGAAATTACTCTGCCGTTGCGGGTTTAATCCTGCTTATATTAATCTTGTTATTTGTTTTTGTTGGACCTTACATCCATCAGGTTGATCCGTTTGATATGGTTTGGGCACCGTTCACCTTTCCACTTCAGGAAGGCTATCTGTTTGGTACGGACTATTTGGGAAGAGATATTCTTGCTGCGATGATGGCTGGTGGGCAGGTTTCCATCGCTATCGGCCTATCAGCCGCAATTATCTCTGTTGTGATAGGTGTAACCATCGGTTCATTCGCCGGGTATTACGGTGGGTATATCGAAGAAATGTTGATGCGTTTCACCGAGTTTTTTCAAGTGCTGCCAACGCTTCTTTTCTCCATGGTGATTGTGGCGCTGTTTGGTTCCTCTTTGCTTACAGTCACTTTCGCAATTGGTGTCGTGAGTTGGACAGCAGTCGCCCGCGTTACACGTTCTGAATTTTTACGCATCCGAGAACTTGAATATGTGGCAGCTGCTCGTTCAGGCAGTGCGAAAGACATGTATTTAATCTTTAAAGTTATCCTGCCAAACGCATTGCCGCCAATCATTGTGCAGGCAAACTTGATGGTGGGTTCTGCAATCCTGTTCGAAGCCGCCTTAAGTTTTCTCGGTCTAAGCGATCCCAATGTCATGAGCTGGGGGCAGGTGATTGGTTCCAACAGGCCATATATTCTTGATGCGGGGTTTGCGGTCGCAATACCAGGCTTTGCTATCTTCCTCACTGTGCTGGCCATCTCCCTTATTGGCGATGGGCTAAACGATGCACTCAATCCCAAGTTGAGGCAGAGGTAATCGATCATGAGTAAAACGCCGCTTCTGGAAGTAAAGGATATTGTTGTAGATTTTCAGACACGCGCGGGCAATGCACGCGTGCTTGATCATGTCTCATTACAGGTGAATGAAGGCGAAGTGTTGGGAATTGTGGGGGAGTCCGGTTGCGGAAAATCCATGACGGCACTTTCGATAATGGGACTTGTGCCAAACCCACCAGGAAAAGTTACATCCGGCTCAATCAAGCTTGAAGGGCAGGAAATGGTAGGTCTGGACAACGATCAGCTGCGTAAAATTCGCGGTAAAGAAATTGGAATGATTTTCCAAGAACCTATGACATCACTCAATCCGGTCTTCACGGTTGGTGAACAAATAGCAGAAACAATTCGCCTTCATGAAGGCGTGTCGCCACAAGCTGCACAAACGCGAGCTATCGAGATGTTAAAAGCCGTGGAAATTCCGGAAGCCGAAACACGCGCAAAAGCATACCCCCATCAGCTCTCAGGCGGAATGCGCCAACGGGTAATGATCGCAATGGCGCTTGCGTGTAATCCGCGTGTCCTAATTGCTGATGAGCCAACCACGGCACTTGATACAACTGTTCAAGCCCAGATTTTTGATCTCTTGCAAAATCTCCAAGAAGAAACAGGCACCGCCATCATCATGATTACCCATGACATGGGTGCGATTGCTGAACTCGCAGACAATGTTGTTGTGATGTATGCAGGCAAGGTGGTTGAAAGGGGCGTAGTTAAAAAGGTTCTTACCAAACCTGAGCACCCTTACACCAAAGGGTTGATTGAATGTGTGCCACATCTGGTTTCAAATCCACCTAAAACACGAAAACGGCTAATGGAAATTCCTGGTGTCGTTCCGTCACTAACTGAACTTGGCAAAGGGTGCGCTTTTGCACCGCGCTGTGCTGAAGCGATTGCAAAGTGTAAAACGCAACAGCCTAGCCTTGCAGAAGCTGGGAAAAATCATCTTGCAGCTTGCTGGGTTGCGCAAAAGGAGACTGCATAAATGGCAAAGCAGTCCAAAGAAAAAATAGCGCTCAGTGTTGATGATTTAAAAGTTCACTTTGGCGGCGGTAAGACCCTATTAGGTGCGAAGCGTGACACTGTACACGCGGTGGATGGCGTGAGTTTTAAAATTCCCAAAGGAAAAACATTTGGAATTGTTGGCGAAAGTGGTTCTGGAAAGACTACAACAGCACTTGCAATTATGCGACTTACTAAAATTACAGACGGTAAAGTAATGCTGGACAATGCCGTGATCAGCGATCTAGAGAACGAAGAATTACGAAAGGCTCGAAGCAAGTTTCAAATTATTTTTCAGGACCCATATTCTTCACTTGATCCGCGTAAACGTGCAGGAGAAATTGTTCGTGAACCACTAGATCTCATGGAAATTGGCACGCCCAAT
>CAZXZQ010000335.1:0-3003 GCA_964645215.1 uncultured Rhizobiaceae bacterium
ACTGGTTTACACCAGCGTTTAGGGAAGACAATCAGACTATAGATCAACATCACTTGCTCGCTTTAATAGCCCCACGTCCTATACTTTTAGGCAATGCTAGACGTGATGTCTGGTCAGATCCTGATGGAGCTTTTAGAGCGGCGCAAGCCGCTACATCTATTTATAAATTATACGGTAAAAATGGACTCATCCAAACTAAGCTTACTGAGTTCATTCCAGATGCAGATATAGCCTTCTGGATGCGGCCCGGAACGCATGGCGTGGTCAAAGAAGATTGGCCCGCATTTTTGGCATTTCTAGACGCACATTTTGCACCTTAGTTAGTGATAAAGTCTTAGGGATGGCAGGCCCGGCAGGACTCGAACCTGCAACCTGCCGCTTAGAAGGCGGCTGCTCTATCCAGTTGAGCTACGGACCCTAAATTTTGTGTCCTAATGCGTCCAAGGAAGCTTTCTGTCAAAGGCAAAATTATCAGCATAGGATCTAGGGATACGTTTCACCTTTTGTGGCTGAATAACTTGATGTGGAATGTTCTTTGACTTTGCGTAAGCGACAGCAGCTTCAAGCGTTTCAAATTTCAAATCTAATTGTGAATGCATATTGGTTGATCTTTTATTGCCTGTCAGTGGGTCAATAAGGTCCGGCTTTTGCCCAAAAAACTCTAGAACCCAAAAATTTGAGTTCCCTCTTCCAGACGTCATAGCGGATGGTGCAGGCCGATAAATTTTTGCAAGCATGGCTTAAATTCCAAATCAATTTAACCCGACATACAGCGCATCAAAAGCTCTGTAAATTACATATCACGATTAAAAGCGGTATTGAGCATAGATTTTACATCAGAAAGAGTTTGCGGTTTGTTTGCTGCCGTCGTTTGCATACGTTGACGCACATGTGTCGCTGCACTTGAGGCTGTTGCTTGCATGCTCTGCAAGGGTTGAGCACGAGCTGGAGGAGGTGTTTGCCGGCGTAAATTTTGCCTAATAGTTGATATGGGTGGTTTAGCAGGATTACTAATTTGGACAGCCTGCTGAGCCTGAGCCTCTTTTGCGGTTGTTCTTAAGAGACTTCT
The DNA here is from genome assembly GCA_964645215.1 of uncultured Rhizobiaceae bacterium. Lineage (GTDB taxonomy): Bacteria > Pseudomonadota > Alphaproteobacteria > Rhizobiales > Rhizobiaceae > JAALLB01. The sequence goes on from CAZXZQ010000335.1 coordinate 1,070, forward strand.
TGCGCGCCAACGATCAAACACAAGCTCCATGAAGTCATCTGTAACTTCGGCTCTATTCCAAAGATCTGTAAAGGCTGCGCTTGAACTATGTGGGCGATATTCTTCTTCAAGCGTATTCAAAATGACTCGCATAGGTAAATTTACAGATTCACCAAACACCATTGTTTCTGCCGTTCCAAGAGAAGGTAAGAAAGATAGCAACTCAGCAGCACCATCTGGCACAGCTGCTCTGACAAAGTTTTGGTCAATTTCATTAGACAATCGCATTGAGAAGATTGTCGAACATTGTGACAGTGTTGAGGCCTCTAACTCTGATGGCCGTTGAGAAATTATACCCAAAGACACACCATATTTACGGCCTTCTTTCGCGATTCTAGCAATAATGCGGCGTGTCGAGTGGAACCCTAAACTCTTATCACTTGGTATGTATCTATGGGCCTCTTCGCATACTAATAAAATAGGCAAGCGCCGTTCACTCCAAGTCGCCAACTCAAAGGCAAGACGAGCAACAACCGAAACAACTACATTTAAGGCCTCTGAAGGTATGCCTGAAAAGTCAAGAATAGAGATAGGTTTGTTATTCACCGGAATACGAAAAATGCGGCCAACGAGCGACTCAATAGGGAGTGGCGCCGCCTGGTTTCTAAAAATAAACTGGTATCTTGGATCCGTCATTAAAGTCTGAATACGGCGTTTGAGGCGCTTGTAAGGACCAAGATTTGAATTATTTTCAAGCTTACCCATATTCAGGTCGAGCAATTTTAGAACATCACGAATACGGTAAGGAACAGGCGAGTCGAGCGTAATATGAGTTGCTCGTTGTAAATCAGCTTCTATATCATCTAGTTTTGTTTGAGAGCTAATATCTCCATTTTTTTGAGACCTATCAAAAAGCCTTTTCGCCTTAAGTAAAACATCATGAAGAACTTCTTCCTCTTCTCTCGCTTGATCTTCGATATCACTAGCAAGCAATTCAACCGTTTCAACAAAATCAAACATCCATATAGGCAAATCTAGTGTATCATTACTGATAACTTCCGCCATGTTTCCAAAACTTTTTGAGTACTCGTTATGAGGGTCAAACAACACGACGTGAGCCATACTGTTCTTTTTAAGAATCGCCTGCAGAACAAGCGCCACAGTACAGGATTTCCCGGATCCTGTTGAACCGATAATAGCAAAATGTTTTGATAACAGATCGTCTGTACGAACTTTAGCGACAATAGAATTATCCTGTTGAAGCCGCCCAACTTCGATACAAGGCGTATCTTCTTTATTAAAAATCAACTGCAAGTCAGCAGGTGACATATTATAGACTGGCTCCCCAATCACAGGGAATGAGCGTACCCCTCTGAAAAACTTAGTTTCTTTTGTCGTTGGATTAGTGGTGATTTCACCTAAAATATTAAGATTAGCGACGCAACCATCACTCATTCCCTCTTCGTCATTGCTACCAACTTTAAGAGAAGATACCATCGCAACAACTATTGATTTTGTTGTTAAAATTTTGAGTATTGTGCCAATTTGTGCCTTATTAAGCTCATTATTCCTGATTAAGGTTTTACTAATTTGAATAACAGCAACAGAGGAACCTACATTCATAACACGGCCAATTTCAATAGCCTTGTAACTTTGAACCGCGGGCTGCACTTGTGTTCGTGTCGCAATAGCTGCTGATGTCATTTTGATTCCCCAAAAGTATCAAGCAAACTATAAAAATTTAAGGTTATCAAACCCTTTACAGCTTAGACTTATGTGCCAAGGAGAGCCATTTAAATACAGCGATTACAGCATGTTAAAAATCAGAGAACACTTTCAAACATAGGCCAGTTTCAGTTTACAATTGGCACTGTTTGAGTGTGGAAATTTACAGGGGTTAGATGGTCGGGGCGGCAAGATTCGAACTTGCGACCCCCTGTTCCCAAAACAGGTGC
>CAZXZQ010000336.1:0-2994 GCA_964645215.1 uncultured Rhizobiaceae bacterium
ACCAGCGACCAATTGATTAACAGTCAACTGCTCTACCACTGAGCTACCGGGGAACGTGCGCGCATATAACAAGCGAATGAGTGATTTGCCAAGAGGGATTTTTTGTTTTTGTCGCTTTTTTTTGGGAACCTGCTTTTTCGAAGGTAAATTTGTTCTTTAAGCAGTGTTATCGCGGCTAAAAACCGAAAAAGTGCTTTGTAAGACAATGAAAGCTTTAGCGTATATTTAACCCTCATAAAAGTACATCTTGTTTAAAGTGGTGTCTAAGGAAGATATGATTCTCACACGACAAAGTATAAATAGTCGTGGGCTGTTTTAAATGCAATAGTTATCGCGCTAGTATTTTTAAATCATTTCGCTAATCTGTTATCAATAAAGATTAAGCCAATAAGGAGTGGCTTAATATATTGGTTATTCCAATAAGGGGGGCAGCGGCAGATGTATTATCCCGCAATTGAACTGTGCGGAAAGTTAGTAAGAAAGTGCCAGAAGCTTGGTTATAAAATTGAGTATTCAAATGATTTTACGCGCATTAATGAGCATGCCAAGCATATAGGGTATGAGGCAACGCCGCACTTTGACCCTGAAAAAAGCGACATGGTAAAGACCCAAAGCTTTTGGCTGGGGGCTTATTACGATGGTGAGTGCGTGGGGATGGTCTGTTGTAAGCGGCAAATGATTGCGGGCGAAAGTCTTGATCAGTTTATCAATAGAACGTGGAGACGCTATTACGCAGGCTATGCAAATGATCAGTTTTCTATGAAAACATTACAGCCAAGGCTCGTAAAAGATATCACCGGAAACTTAATTTATAATGGTGAGTTTAGAGTAGCCAAGCAGCACCGCAACAAAGGCATTGGCTTTGCTTTATGGAATATCGCCAGAATTACATCCTTTACCCAATGGCAAGATACTGATTGGAGTTACATCATTGTGAAAGAGCAAGATTATAGATCTGGCTTAATTGCGATATCGCAAATGTCTAGGCAGGTTGAGAATTGCTTTTTATGGGAGACGCCCCCGACCCAAGAAGCAACGGGATACGCTCTAGGGTTAATGGATCAACAAGGTTATCAAGACTGGGTTGATTTAATGATACGCCAGAAAGCATGGTCAAATAAGAAAAGTTGATAAGCATCGGCACGCCTTTTCTTGTCTTAAATGGAAGCACCAGTCTTTCATATGCAAAGTCTGTAGAGTTGAAGTTTTTCATTGAGACATATTCAAGTCGCGGCACTCTATTTTCATAACATTGTTGATACAGTTCATAAATCTTGTCTGCATTTGTGATGCCTTCCAATTCTTCCTGCCAGCCAGCCCCCATTTGGTGGCGAGCCATGGAGTTCTCGCCTTTAAAAATAATAACGGGTTTGTTTTTATGTTCTGCAGGAATGCACACCATAAGTTTGTCGATAATGTAATCTAGCCGGTTATCCATTATGGGAGACTGAAGCCACAAATTAAGCAGTTGTTTTTGCGCGGTATTCATAAGGCTTTGAGAGCCATTGATTTCCATCTCATGAGTTTCAATCATTGGTCAATCCCATCAAAGCCCTTGATAGAAAGAGTTAAGCGACCAAAACTAATACAAAACTGTATCCAATCGTCTCCCTCAAGCTTCGTGAAGTTGCTATGTCCGCAGATATTACAACAGAAAGCATCTCTTAAAACTTCGATGCCGTACTCTTCGGTTGCATCTTTAAAATACTGGATGCAATCTTCTTTGCTAACTCTATTCAATAAGAACGCGCTATTGCCCTCATTTAAAGTGTCATAGATAGCGAGCGTTACTGCTGCATTGGAGCTGTTTTTGGCTTTGATTGCTTTATGGGCATAATTTATTTGGCTTTGAACCGCCCCGGTTGAGATGCCTAATAGCTTGGATATTTCTTTATTTTCAAGACCCTGAGCGCTATATCTCAACGTTTGCAACTGTTCGTTTGTCAGTAAGTTCATAATAATGTCCCTGAAAATATTAAATCTTCATTGATCTGTATTTGTCAATAATTGTTTTTATTGGCTGTCAAATTTATTATTGAAGACGGTCTTAAGTACTCGATTGATAAAAATATTTTCCTGAAACATGTCCTTAAATAGCCTTGTTTAGTCATTTGTTAAAGAAAACCACTGTATGACCTCACAAAGTTGCTTAATAAGCAAATGTGCTATTGCGAAACGGAAATAAGTTCTTTAGTTACGCACTTGCAATTGGCATCGTGGCGGAGTGGTGACGCACCGGATTGCAAATCCGTGAACCCCGGTTCGATTCCGGGCGATGCCTCCAATTGCTTTTATGACCATGCTAGCTGGTATTAGGAGGCTTTTAAGGCATTATGATCGATTTTGAAGAAGCCCGAATTAAAATGGTCGATTGTCAGGTCCGTACCTGCGATGTGACAGAGCACAATATAATCACTGCAATGATGCGCGTTCCACGAGAAGAGTTCGTGCCGGAAGATACAAAGCCACTGGCTTATATCGACGAAGATATCTCTCTTTCAAAGCTGGGTGCCAATGGACGCTTTGTCATGGAGCCTGGACCCTTTGCAAAACTATTGCAGCTTGCAGATGTTCAAGAAGATGATTTTGTTTTGTCGATTGGTTGCGGAACTGGCTACTCAGCTGCGGTCTTATCATTGCTTGGCGCATCGGTTGTTGCGATTGAAGAAGATAAGAGCCTGTCAGAATTTGCCAGCGAAGCCATGATGAAACTTGGTTTTGATAATGTTGCAATCCTAAACTCACAACTTAACAATGGGTATGCCAAAGAAGCGCCATATGATGTGATTTTCATTGATGGTTCTGTTGAGCTTGTGCCGGATACATTGTTAGATCAACTCGCCGAAGGTGGTCGTCTTGTTGGCGTCAAAGGTGAGGGCAATTCTGCTGTTGCACAAGTGCACAAGAAGAATGACGGCATTTTAAGTTCACGTGTTGCGATGAATTTGGCGGTAAAACCATTGCCTGGCTTTAGGCAAGAGGCGGGCTTTAAAT